>CAIRTT010000438.1 GCA_903881535.1 uncultured Armatimonadota bacterium | reverse complement strand
TCCAATGACCAGTGCCCAGGTCAGCTATGGATTTCTGAAGTCTCCGGAAGCCTTGGATCCGGATCATAATGCAACGCGTTTTACGGCATCCGTTGCGCAGAACTGGCAGCTGAAGGATGGTGGTTATCTATCAGGGATGATTGCATTTGGTCGGAACAGTGGTCATGGTGGGGATGGTTTTTCAGATGTACTCCTTGCCGAAGCAGCTTACATTCGTGGAAAGCAGAGCATTTTCACCCGTATTGAGCGTGTGGAAAAGGATGAGCTTCCGGGAGCCCCAACAGGCCTCCAGACCATTGGCAAACTGACCATCGGTGGCTTCCATGTGATCCGCGTTTCCCCGGATGCCGAGCATTCGATTGGCGTATCGTTGGACTTACACAACATCCCTCAAGGTGTTCAGGGTTCCTACGGCCGCAGCCCGGTGGGCATTAACCTGATGTATCGCGTGCGTCTGCCTCGGATGTAACGGCTTATGGACGAGATTGTCAAATGTGCCTGAATCCGTATGGTGATGGATCTGCTCTGATGTTGTAGTAACGACGTAAGCGAGGTACGAGAGATGCGATTTATTCAGGAGCCAGAGCACCGGCCAGCCATGGGCATGGGCATGGGGCGCGGCCGCGGCCAAGGCATGATGGGCGGCGGCATGGGCCATATGGGCGACAAAGATCATATGGTCGACATGGACACCATCCATGCGCTGTTTGACAATGTCAAGTCCATCAAGCGCACCGTCCGCAAGCGCCCGGATGGCTTTGAGTCCATCACTGAGTCCAGCGACCCTAAGGTTGCAACCATGCTTCAAGGGCACGTGGCGGCCATGAAGGGTCGTATGGATAAAGGGATGTGGATTCGCAGGGGCGACCCGTTGTTTCGCGCGCTGTTTGACAATGCTGACAAGATCACGATTGAGTTTAAGACGACTCCCAAAGGTATCCGCGTGATCGAAATGTCAAAGGACCCATATGTCATCAAGCTCCTACATCTGCACTCAGAGGCGGTGAGCGGGTTTGTAAAAGATGGCCCAGCCGGGATGGCGAAGATGCACCCAATTCCACATCCACCGAAAGAAGCTACGCCGCAGCCGAAGCTAAAGGCGCGCCGCTAACGGGCGAGGCCACGCGTGCGGCTGTAGCGCTGATCGAGGCCAGACTCAGGTTGTTGTAGACGCCAGCATCATGCCGAATATTGAACGAATGTTAGACCGTTACACTCCGCGCACGCTGAACGGCCAATGAGAGGGCGACAGACCTTCTCGCACAAATTTCAGCCTCTGTTGCTGGGCTGTTTGGGTGGAAAGTGCGTTCTAGGACAACTTTCATTAGGAATAGGAGTTGGTTTATCCAAACTGGGCGTAACGCCTGACGAGGTAACCCAATTCCCCTCTCAACACGAATCGCAAGCTCAACATCGACTTGTTGATCAATTCTTTCCAGCAGAGCCTTCCGTGATAAGCGACTTGTATTTGGACTATGAATTACCGGGTTCCCTTGGTAAATCGGGATATTCCCATATTTGTTTAGCATTCGGATGCCAACGATGGTGTCATCGCCGAACGCTCTCTCCGTTCCAGGACCATACGTTTCATCGAAGCACCCAATTTCGAGAATACTGCTGCGGCGCACTGACATATTCGCACCGGTTAGCCGGTCGGCATTCGGATAGTCAAACACTGCTAAGAACTGCAAATGCATGTCTTCCATCCACGGCTTTTTGAGATCGTCATGTAGATGAATGCGGCCTTGGACAGCATGAACAGCAAGGTCTTCAAACATCGATGAAACGCCTTCAATCCAGTCCGAAGGTACGATGACATCATCATCCGTATACATCAACAAATCACTGGTACTTGCGGCGACAGCACAGTTACGGGCAGCAGAAAGCCCCAAGCGTTTCTCAACAATGTAACGAATCGGGAATGCTGTATTTCTGAACTTTGCAACGACATCTTTCGTAGAATCGCTACTGTCATTGTCCACAACAATCAGCTCGACAAACCTGTCGGGTCGAACGTTTGACCGGAGCACAGACTCAATTGTTTTCTCAAGTGAGCTAGCACGGTTACGTGTGCAAATACAAACAGATACTGATACAGGAGGGTTGCCTAGTGGTCTGTATCCCGAATTTCTATCAGTTGTCACGCTTGAAGTTCTCCATGAATGAATCGATCAAAGCACAATACATGTACGCGAACGATTGCGGTAACAGTACTTTTGAAGCATCTGAGGAATGGAAGACCACAACGCTAATGCCACGCTTCATAATCTGGATAAACATGAATCATGCCATAACCATCTCAACGCATGGAGAAGCCTTTCGTCAGGTTTTTTTCGACGTCGCCGCTATTCGTTACAGAGCTTGCACGCACGAGTAATCCAAGGCCACAGCCCAAACCAAAAACGGGATGCTAAGGGTTAAGGCCACGCGTGCGGCTGTAGCGCTGATCGAGGAGAAGCAAGCTGGATCTCGAACTGGCCTGCTCCGGAGCCGAAATGCCATAGACATCTGTGGCACGCATAATCGGCTCCAAGTGCGTCGTCGCAAGGAATGGAAGCCACAAACGAACACCGTTGTAAGCAAGGGCATAGCGGGTTTTGATCCCGGATAGCCAAATGTCGACTTCCACCGCAACGGAGGTGTCGCCTAGGGGCTTGGTGTTGTGCAGCACAGATATCTGACCGCCTGGTGTGACGAGAATACTGGTGCCCGTTTTGCTTACAATTCGGCACGTGGGGAGTGAATTTGTCATTTGACCAATTATTTCCTGTCACATTGTGCAGCGTTGCATTGATGAGACTCTTGAAATGGACTTTACGACACAACGCCATCCGCGAGCCACGCAGCCGGTGGTTTCCATCCCAAAGGC
>CAIRTT010000437.1 GCA_903881535.1 uncultured Armatimonadota bacterium | reverse complement strand
GGTTGCGCAAAAGCTCCTCGAGGCGCTCCAGCAACCTTGCCATATTGCTGGGCAGGATTTGGTGCTCTCAGCGAGCATCGGAATCTCAATTGCTCCATTGCACGGGCGCGAGCCACTGACATTAATGAAGCTCGCGGATGCCGCGATGTATCAGGCGAAGCGGGATGGGCGCGGCGGGTATGCGGTTTATCAGCCGGAAACGGATGGCAGTGGTGTCGATCCTCTCCTACGCCTCCAGCTCGAGAGCCGGCTTGGTCAGGCAGTCGAGCGTAATGAGCTGCGGCTGCATTACCAACCACAAATCGATGCGGCAACGGGCGCAGTCATGGGCTTTGAGGCGTTGCTGCGCTGGCAGCCAGATGGCATGGGCATCGTACCAGCAGGTGCATTTTTGCCAGTAGCCGAGGAAATGGGTTTGTTGGTCAGCATGGGCGAATGGGCAATTGATGAAGCCTGCCGTCAGGCGAGTGAGTGGTCTGGGGCCATGGATGGTCTTCAAATGTCGATCAACCTCTCGGCCCGTCAGCTCAACGATCCGCAGCTTGCAGACAAAGTGGAGCGTGCGCTGCGCGAGAGTAACCTCAATCCGGCAAATGTCGAGCTGGAACTTACGGAGACGGTGCTTGCTCGCGGCGGAGATCAAATGCGCGAGACATTGAGCCGTTTACATGAGCTCGGTGTGCGCCTCTGCCTCGATGACTTTGGCACAGGTTATGCAAATTTTGCCTACATTTCGAACCTGAAGCTGGACCGGTTGAAGATTGACCGCAGCCTGGTGATGAACATTTGTGGCAATGAAAAAGATGAAATGGTGGTGCAGGCCATTGTTGGGCTAGCACACACGCTCGGGATGAAAGTTGTTGCAGAGGGCGTCGAAACCCAGGAGCAGTACGACAAGCTGGTGGTCCTTGGCTGCGATATTTTGCAGGGTTACTTCTTTAGCCGGCCACTGCCGCCGGCAGAGATTCCGCGGATGTTACCAGCCAAGAGCTGACCCGCAATACGTAAACTTGGTGTGATGTCGTAGTCAATCTGCAAAAACGTTGCAGGGTTACTTCTTTAGCCGCCCACTATTGCCAGCCAAGAGCTGACCAGTCATACGTAAACTTGATGAGATGTCCCAGTCATCATGCAAAAACATGGTGGAGTGACAAATGTACATCTGCGAGCGGATAATGTACACACGCCCGCATGATTTTCAACACCATCACCTACTTCGCCGCCTTTCTCCTCCCGGCGGCATTGCTCATCCGGCGCCTTTCAACCGCTGGTCGTGAGTGGCTGATTGCGGTGATTGGCGCGTTGTTTTTCGTTACATTTTCGATCACAAGCGTTGGGGGAATACCCGGCGCACTGTGCCTTGGGCTTTTGCTTGCAATCAGTGTGCTAACGCTTGCCGTCATGCGCAGGGGCAGCAAAGTAGGCCTCGCTCTGGTCCTCATTGCCGCACTTGCAACGCTTGGCTTTTTCAAATATAGCAACTTCTTCCTGACATCGATGCTAGGAGTTTCGAAGGTGCATCCTCTCTATTGGAAGGATGCCTTCTTGCCCCTTGGGATTTCGTTTTTCACATTTGAGTTTGTGCACTACGCGGTGGATGTCTACCTGGGTAAGACGGAGCCGGTTCGACCGGGAAAGTTTCTGGCATTTATCCTCTTCTTCCCGACGATGGTTGCGGGGCCGATCAAGCGGATTCAGGACTTTTCCCTCAATGTCCATCCGGCGGGTTCGCGGGATGCGCTGGTCGACTGGCATCGAGGCATCACGCGGATACTGGTTGGCTTGGCTAAGAAGTTCGCAATCGCCGACTTGTTGACTGCAATCACAGATCATTTGGTTCGCAGCGATATTGTTGCCGCAAACCATCGGATACTCCCACTGATTTGGATTTTCGCCTATGGCATCAAGATCTATATGGACTTCAGTGCTTACTCGGATATTGCGATTGGTTCAAGCCGCATTCTAGGGATAAAGGTGCCGGAAAACTTTGACAATCCGTATGGCAAAACGAATATCGCGCAGTTCTGGCAGCACTGGCATATCTCGCTCTACCGGTGGCTGGTCGACTATGTGTTTATCCCGTGTGGGGGATCACGTGGCGGTGCCGTTGCGACGTATCGGAATACGTGGATTGTGATGCTTGTTTCGGGCCTGTGGCACGGTGCAGGCTGGCAGTTTTTGGTCTGGGGTGCGTGGCACGCGTTTGGGTTAAGTGTGCATCGCCTGTGGAGCCGCGGGGGTGCCGGCGGGTGGCTCGCAGCGCGCATTCCAGCAACGATTCTGATTCCAGTCAGCTGGGTTGTGACCTTTGTGTATGTCAACCTCGGGTGGTCGTTCTTTGCGATGGACTTCCCCACGGCGTTGCTATGGTGGAGAAAGGTGCTGCTCGGATGACATTTACGCAACGGCTACGCAAGCTTATTGACATCCTGACGGGCAAAGAAACGGACCTTCCAACAACAGGAATGCTTGGTTACCGGTCCCTGCTGTGGCCGATTTGGTGGGTCATCCTGTTTGCGATTATCTGCGTTTTCTCAGGGCAGTCGAGCAAGTTTATTTACATCGACTTTTAACGACCCAGGGCCTCCTGTCGAAGGAAGAGGCCCGGGGAATCTCCGTTCGGAAAACTATTCGATGATCTGCAGCGGCTTTAGCAGGGAGATTTCGAGCTCGGGCTGGCCTTTGTGACAACTTCCTTATCCTTGCGCTTACGAAGGTCTGTTACCTTTGCGGCTACCCACATGGAAAGCAAGTTTATTTACATCGACTTTTAATGACCCAGAGCCTCCTATCGAAGGAAGAGGCCCGGGCAATCTCCGTTCGGAAAACTATTCGATGACTTGCAGCGGCTTCAGCAGGGAGATTTCGAGCTCGGGCTGGCCTTTGTGACAACGTGCTTATTCTTGCGCTTACGAAGGTCTGTTACCTTTGCGGCTACCCACATGGAAAGCAAGTTTATTTACATCGACTTTTAATGACCCAGAGCCTCCTATCGAAGGAAGAGGCCCGGGAAAACCAACTATTCGAT
>CAIRTT010000436.1 GCA_903881535.1 uncultured Armatimonadota bacterium | reverse complement strand
TGGCCTGACGATGCATCCGCTCGAGCTCTGGAACGATAAAATGCCGACCTTTGAGCTCAGTCCCGTCATCCTGAATCCAGGATTCAACCATCGTCGTGGAGTCCAAAACAGTATCGGTTGCGGTACCCGCCAAGCGAATCGTGCGGTAGCCGTTCATCGTAGTCAGCAGAAAAGGGGCGCCAGGTTTGAGGCTCGCGGCGATGTGGCGCAACACTCTGACATTGTCTTCATCGGTTTGCAGGAGAGCAAAGCCACCCTCACAAAGGCATACCGCTGCATCGAAAGTACGGGCCCGGACAAAGTCACGTGCATCCGCGACGACAAATTCCGTAAGGTCGGAGACACCGCAGTCCGCTGCTGCAGAGCGTGCGAACTCGATAAATTTTTCAGAGAAGTCCACACCAACAACATTGAGTCCGCGCTTTGCGAGCCCAAGCGCATGTCGCCCAGGGCCACATCCCATGTCCAAGATTTTCATCCCTGGCGTCAGCCCGCAGACATCCATCACGAAATCCAATTCGGCATCGGTGTTCTTTGTGAATGTCTCCGAGAGATAGCCCTCAGGGCCTAGCGCTTCGAAAAAACGCTTCCAGCTGGTGTCAGGGGTTGTGTCCATTGATGATTATTCTACCGGAAGGACACTCCAGCCTCATGAAACCTGGAAATCTGGTTTTTACGTGAGTGCCTTAGGGGCGATCATCGAGAGGTAGCTTGTATAGCGATGTTCCGATAGGTTTCCCTTTGCAATTTGAGCCTTTACAGCACATCCCGGCTCGCTGTCATGCCGACAGTTTGCAAATCGGCAATCATTGATGACGGATGACATTTCGGGAAAGCACCACGCGATGTCATCCGGGGGGAGGTCCCAAAATTCGACTTGGCGTAGGCCCGGCGTATCGGCAACCCAACCACCGCACTCGAGCGGCAGGAGACTGGCCCGGACAGTTGTATGCCTGCCGGCGTGGGTGACATCACCGGTGATGCCAATCTTTAGCGCAAGACCAGGTTGCAGGCAGTTAAGCAGGGATGACTTCCCGACGCCGCTTGGGCCACACAGCGCAGAAATCCTGCCAGATAAGGCATCACGGAGCTCTTCGATTCCATCCCCAGTGGCCTTGCTCGTGCGAATGACCTGATACCCGATATTTTCGTAAAGCTTGCAGAAGGCATCAATGTCGGAGTCTGGTGGGAGATCACATTTGTTGATAACAATGACGCATTCAAGGTCATTATCCTCAGCGAGGACCAGAAAACGGTCCAGTTTGTATGGGTCGAGGCGTGGCTCAGCAACAGAAAACACTATGACGGCCAGCTCAAGATTTGCAACAAGGGTTTGGCGCTCACGCTCATTACCACTCTGGCGCGCAAGAATCCCGCGGCGCTCGTAGACGTGTTCAATGACCCCTTCGCTACTGGTGAAATCGATCCCAATCGCAACGCGGTCGCCAACCGCACACGGATCCGTTTCCTGGAGCTTTTTGACCTTTTCGACACGTCGTGAATGGTTTGCTGTCTCGGTAAACGTCAGACGTTTCTTGAGGTTGCCGCGCAGTTTGCAGCGTACCTTGGCACCATCCGTGGTCTGGACCAGATATTGGCCACGACCGGCTTCGAGAATCAGACCATCATACGTCTGAGCTGTTTCATCAGTCCTTATCGTCGTCACCCAGTCCACTGTTCTTAAACATTTTCTTTATCTTCGCATCCCGCTGTTTCCGCCGGATGCCATCCAGTAAGCGCGCAATCGGATTGCTTGGCGCTGCATCGCGCACTTCGTTCTCAAAGCCATCAAAGCGTGACTTACTGCGGTCTTTTCCAAGCGTGAAGCGGGCACCGCTCGCATACCAATAGGCAAGGGCGGGCGATATCAGGCCAGCAAGACCCATGATCGGGTTGCCAGCAGTGACTGCGATTTGATAAATACAGCTTGCTACCGTGATTGCACCAAGCCACGGTGCCGGGATTTTGAAGATGAAGTAAATGGATACTTTTTCGCTGCGGTTGATGTAACACCATGCAACCGTGGGAGCGGCTAAACCTAGCCATAGACCAGCGAGACCAAATGGCGCATGGAGGAGCGCGCCTAGGCCCCAGCACGCGAGTGTGGTGATGGCGCTAAGGGCGACGACAAACCATGCGAACACCTGGCTGCCCCAGCTGCGCTCAAGGCTTCCGCAAACCCAGAGCGCCCACATGATGCCAAAGAAGAGTGAAATAGGATCGGTGGTCGAGACCAACGGCCAAGTGACTGCCGTAATCGGGAGCATCGGGAATGTTTCCGATGTTGCAGCCAGAAACATCGGGGAGAAACCGCTCCCCATTCCGACAAAGGATGCCAGAAACGTCAGGACATTTCCTGCAATGATGATGTAGGTGACGGGCGTCCCGGATGCCTGAAACTGACTCCGCATGTTTACGACATTATTTCGCACACTAAGACCTCTGCCTGCATTCTACTCTGCCTGATACCGCGACCGGCAATCCTGTTGAACGACTCCAACTACCAGCGTGCATTTGGTCCAAAGTTGGCGCTGTAATAGTTGCTGATGTGGGTTCCTGGCGGGAAAATCGCATCGATGTCCGAAAGCTGCGTTGCTGTCAGCGTAAGCTCCGCGGATTTCATGTAGGCGGTGTACTGCTGCATCGACTTTGGACCGATAATCGGACTGGTTACCCCGGGCTGTTGTATCAACCATGCAAGCGCGACATCCGATGGTGCCAGACCTTGGGTTCCGCACCACGCAACATACTCCTCAACTTTAATGAGTGCTGCTTCGTGGTCGCGATTCATCGGGGCCGTCCGGGACGCATATCTTGCATCCATAGGACGCTGCTGCCCCGATATGTACTTACCCGTCAGCAAGCCGCCAGCGAGTGGTGCCCAAGGAAGGATACCGATGCCGTATGTCTGACACATCGGGATTAGCTCACGCTCGATCCGCCGATCCAGCAGATTGTATGGAGGCTGCTCGGTGACAAAGCGGTTCAGGCCAAGCTCTTTGGATGCCCATAAGGCCTCGGTGACCTGCCAAGCCGCAAACGTGGATGTCCCAATCGAGCGGACTTTTCCTGCCCGAACAAGGTCATCCAGGGCGCGAAGTGTCTCGTCGATAGGGACATCCGGGTGTGGCCGATGGAGCTGATAGAGGTCGATGTAATCGGTTCCGAGGCGTTTGAGGGATGCATGACACCCTTCGATGATGTGATTACGGTGGCTGCCCCAAGCGTTCACACCATCCCCCATGCGGTTGAAAACCTTGGTCGCAAGGATGGCGCGGGAGCGGTTCGCGCCCTGAAGCGCTTTACCCGTAATCTCCTCAGCGCGACCCTGAGAATACATGTCTGCGGTGTCGATGAAGTTAATCCCTTCATCGAGTGCCCGATGCACCATCTCAATAGAATCTGACTCGCTGCAGTCATCCCCAAAGTTCATCGTTCCCAGACATAACGTGCTGACCTGTACACCAGTACGGCCAAGAGGGCGGTATTGCATTGCTTAAATCTCCTGCTTGATGATGATTGGACCGAGGATGCCGCTCGGGAGCTCCGAGTGGCTGGTGGCTGTGAATGGCTTGTAATCGATACCGACGAAGTAGAACTTCTGCCACTTCATACCCGACTTTTCGCATCCGATAAGGCCATTTAGCATCAGATTGGCAACTTCCACTTCGAGGATGTTAGTTGCCTTGACATCGTTCGCTGCGATGGCAACCTCGTAAGGAGCGGAAATCAACGTGGTTAGTTCCCGACCATTCCAATAAATTCGTGCGCTATGGCGTACATCCCCGAGGTCGATCGTAACCCTTTTTCCCGCGGATGCACTGACCGATGCCTTGTACGTCGCGCGCCCCGAGAAAGCCCGCCACGCTGACGACCACGTACACCAGTCACCGAGTGTTACCGACTTCATCGTCTCGGGATGGACTGAGCCTGGACCGGGAGTTACATCGAAGGGGCCATGCGTAAGGTTTCGTTCTCGCCGCGCGGCTGCGATGCCGATTGGCACGGGCATTTTCGGATTGTCCCAAATGACGAAGCGCACTGAATCGACCGGCAAGTCCGCCTGCAGTGTCACTGATGATGCTGAATGCGACATCACTGGCGCGACAAATTTACGACCACTCCGCGGATCTAGGATGGTCGCTGTGCGCGTACGAGGGCCAGAGTGTGCGACTGTAAGGTGTTTTTGGTGGATGCCGTTTGCCCGATTGACGATGAAGTGTGCGGGTGTGGTTCCGATTCTGATACAACGGATGCCAAGGGTGATGCTGGCCATCGGCTCACTTAGCCAACCTCCTGCAGCGCGTGCAGTCTGCCAATCAGGAGCAAGCGTGATCAGACCACGCCCGCATTTGTAGGATTTTGTCTGTGAGACCTTTTGCGATATTGGCGATGCGAAGATGTTCGACCACATCTGATCCATTGCTGTCTGCCGTTGTTCCCGCTGGTGGTAACCCGGGACCTGCTGTGGAGGATTGCCAATGAAGATGACATGTGCTCCCTCGTTTGCCAGTTTGACGATACGTCCGAGGGTGGTTTCGGGCATTGTCGCGCACCCTGGAATAATGATGCATTTCCACGTCGAGCCATGTGAAGTCAGCTGTCCTTCTTTGCCAACGTTCACCTCTTCGATGATGCTGTCAGAGAACATCGATATCTGTGAGCCATCGCGGAACCACTGCTGGACTAGCCTTGAGAGCCCGGGCATCCCGGAGCGCAGCCAATCGGCAGTCCCGTGGAGGGAGTAGGTGATTACTGGGCTCGCTTGATTTATATCCCCACGCCCATCCCAAATTGGGAAATAGACCAAGGCATCGGCATCGATGGCTGATGCTTGGAGAAGCGACTGCGCGCGGGCAACATAATCTGTAAGAGGCTGGATATGCGCAAACCAAGGGTTTGTTGGTCCGAAGTGGTTGGATGCATAGAACATCCAGCCTGGCCAAGGGGCATCCGCCGGGCTTGCCGCGGTTCCATGGCAGAAAATATGGTTGATGCCGGCGAGGAAGAGCTCATCGACTTCGGCGCGGATATGGTCAAGCGGAGCCGCCCCGTGTTCGCCCAGCCATGTAAAAGCTTCAGCGCTTACCAGTGGCTTTCCCGTGAGCTGTGCTGCACTTGCTGCGAGCGTACAGATGAACATTTCCTCAACGGCAACCTCGTGGCTGACGGGCTTCGGGATTGCGACCAGCGGCTCACGGCCCGAGAGAACCAGAGGCCCACACCCAAACTGCTCGGCCTCCGGGATATCGGCAGCTGCGTAGAAATCGATGAGATTACCGGGAGACCCGTGGGCCTGCAGGCGGGTTTTTGCTTTGTGTGAATGCGCGAACATCGACCATGGTGCAATAAACTCCGAATGCGCAAGTGCCTCTAAATGCGCCGCATAATCACTCCGCTGCGCCTTTGCATTTGGAGATATTGACTTCGCGGCAAGGGATGCAATGGCATCGGCAAACGGATACCCAGCTGCTTTTTCAAACGATGCTGCAATCCCCGACGTCGTCGTCGCGCCATAGACTTCCCATGAATCGTTGAAGACGGCACGCGGCGTGTCCGGGCCCAAACGCTTGAGGAATGCATCGATCGGTTTTAGAAACGCTAATGTTGCATCCTGGCTGAACGGATCCATCACCTTCCCAGCTCCGCCAGGACCAGAGCGCTTTACCTGCTGCCGGGTCGGGACAGCGAGGGCAACAAAGTCACCCGTTGCTGCGATTTCGATGGCACCATCCGGGCGTTTACGCTGTGCTGCTGGGATTATCGACAAGCCTTGTGCACGGTGCACATTTCCAATCCAAGGACCACCGTAAGGCCAGCCAGTTCCAAGGATGCAGTCGACATCCATGTTGTGTGCCCGCGCAGTCCGTACCGCATGTCGAAAGCGCTGCTCGAAAACGGGGGAAAGATAGTCGACAGGCGTGTACCCGGGGGCATCCGGGGCGTAGATGGGTGAAATCTCGACCCCACCGAAGCCTGCGTTGCGGAGGGCTGTCAGCTCTGCTGTAATGTCATTTTCCGTGATGGCAGACCCCAGCCACCACCACCGAGTCCAGAGCCGGTGGGCTGGTGGAGCATTCCTCGGATTCATCCAAGCAACCGGAAGGCGCATCATATGCCGTATTCTTACAGCGACTCAGGGCATCTGTGCTAGGAACATCGGACACCGATGCCGAAACAGTCAGCCACGCTGAGAACATAGGTTGCTGACAAATTCATCGTCTGCAATGCTTGGATTTGTGAGGGTGAGAGATAATTATGGCGATGTCGCATGCAGCCATCCGTGCTGCGGTCCGTGGGTTACCGATTGAGCTCCCTAGCTGGGGTTTTGCAAATGCAGGCACACGCTTTGGCGCATTTCCAGAGCCGGGCGCGGCGCGGGATGTCTTTGAAAAAATCGAGGATGCCAGCAGCGTTCATCGGCTAACCGGCGCAGCACCCACCGTTGCACTCCACATCCCGTGGGATCTCCCGCCAGCCGGTGGCGACTGGACAACCATTGCCGACTTCGCTACAGAGCATGGAGTAGCCCTCGGCGCCATCAATCCTAACCTCTTCCAGGACCAGGCTTATAAGCTTGGAAGTGTGTGTAATAGCAACCCGGATGTACGTGCGAAAGCCGTCGCGCATCTCGTGGAGTGTGCTGAGATTGCTGGAATCGTCGGGTCAAAGCAGGTTGCTGTCTGGCTCGCCGATGGTACAAACTACCCCGGACAGGATGACCTTAGGTCGCGTCGTCATCGCTTGAAGGACTCGCTCGCGCAAGGCTATGCTGCGCTTCCCGCGGGCGTCGAGATGCTGATCGAATACAAGCTCTTCGAGCCGGCATTTTACACGACCGACCTCTCGGACTGGGGAGCCAGCCTCCTGGTCTGTCAGCATCTTGGACCAAACGCAAAGGTCCTTGTCGACACCGGGCATCACGGACACTACACAAACATCGAAGACATCGTGGCAACCCTCCTCGATGAAGGCCGCCTCGGTGGATTCCACTTCAATGATCGTCGCTACGCAGATGACGACCTCATTGTCGGTTCGGCGAACCCATTCCAGCTGTTCTTGATATTCCATGAGCTGATCAATGGCAACGATGGCCAGACGGCTGCGCCAGTTGCGTACATGCTTGATCAATCCCATGTGATTGAGAAGAAGATTGAAGCCATGGTCCTGTCTGTTCAG
The DNA here is from genome assembly GCA_903881535.1 of uncultured Armatimonadota bacterium. Taxonomy (GTDB): domain Bacteria; phylum Armatimonadota; class Armatimonadia; order Armatimonadales; family Armatimonadaceae; genus CAIRTT01. Next base: position 10,741 of record CAIRTT010000436.1, on the reverse strand, counting down.
AATGTCCAGATTGCTTATGCAAAGGCCCTTTTGGTCGACCGGGAGGCACTGCGTGTTTTCCAGCTGGCTGGTGATGTGATGGGTGCGCATAACGTGCTTCGGGATGCGTACGAGACGGATGTGCGTGGCATTTTGGCGGATGCACGTGAGGAAGTTGGCCTTCCCCGTGACCCGATTGCGGCTCTCAAGTCTGATGAGCTGGTTGCATCCAGGCGTGCATGGCGTCTCGAGAATCCACCGCGTGCAAGCGGCGGAGGCCTCGGCGCGTAGACTCGTAGACAGAGGAATGAACCCCGACCCGGCGATGCCGGTGTCGGGGTTTTGTTTTTCCAGTGGCGATACGCATTTGGGAGTGGTTTAAGAAGGTATGAAGAGAGTCTGGATTGAGCTGGATGAAGTGACATCCACGATGGATGTAATCCGTGACTATGTCCGTGATGGCTATCCGCTCGGGACTGTCGTGCTTGCGAGTGCGCAAACGAGTGGGAGAGGTCGCCGTGGGGCGCTCTGGGCGAATGCTGGGACAGCATGCCTGATGTCCTTTCTGATGCCTGCCGCCGAGCATCTGCCTCTGGAAGCGATCCCATTACTTGCTGGTGTTGCTGCATTCGATGCGGCAGCGACCATCTGTGGGGATACGGGACTTTCGATCAAATTTCCAAATGATGTCCTCCTAAATGGCGACAAGGTTGCGGGCGTGCTCGTCGAACAGTGGGATGCCTTTGGTGCACCCGTGTATGTCGTCGGCATTGGCATTAATGTGGCAGATGCTCCCCAGCTAGACACTGGCCACGTTGCCGGTGCGCTTGTGGCACTGGGGGCTGCTGTGTCATCGCGCAACGTGGCAGAGCACATCATAACGACAGTCGATGGATATCTTGACAAGTCAGCCGCGGTGGCTATGTTGGTAGATGCATGGAATGTCCGTCATGCTGGTGGCTATTGGCGAAATCATTCAAGTTTTGGCAAGGTTTCGATTGTTCGCCTGGCAGGCCTTGGACATGTCGTGGTGTTACTCCCGGATGGCACGGAGCGTAGTGTAAGCGCAGCATCATTGATGATGGATGTCGCCCTTTGATTGGGATTCCGACGTGCTGGAAGCCTACCCCGGGCTTTGCAGTTACAGGTGCGTTGAAGAGCGGCAAAGATGAAGTAGAGCATGCGCGCAGCGTCGCGGATGCGCTTGGCTTGCCATTTTTCGTGCGTCGCAGTCGCAAGATGGATGCGATGTTTGAGATGGATGAAAGCGTAATGCGCTTCCTGGTCGTGCAGGCGGACCGTTGGTTGCTGGTCGACCGGGATGGTGGCCAGCTGCACTATCATCCAAACATGGGCTATGTCCGCCTCGGGAATTACATGCGTGGACAGGTGGATCATCTGCTGGAGGCATGTGCCCTTGTAGAAGGTGACCGGGTGCTCGATGCAACCCTTGGCTATGGTGGTGAGGCACTACTGTGTGCGCATGCGGTTGGTGAGAGTGGGGTGGTACACGGCGTTGAGGGCTGCCCTGAGCTCGGTTTGGTGGTGTCACGTGGCCTTGCCACACTTGAGACACAGAGCCGTCGCATCAATGCCGTGATGCGACGTATTGAGGTTGTGCACCTTGGGCATCACTTGGAGTACCTCCAAATGTGTCCCGATAACCACTACGATGTGATTTGTTTTGATCCGTTTTTTGAGCATCAGGTCGGGGATGAATGGACGATGTCTATCCTCCGGACGCTTGGTGAGCATGCTCCGCTCACGGATGTTACGCTTGCGGAGGCGATGCGCGTGGCACGTAAGCGTGTCGTGGTCAAGGCCACAAAATGGAGTGGCATCCTAGATGCGCTTACCATTACAAGCGTTGTTGGGAGTAAGAGCGGAAAAGTGTGCTACGGAATCTTGCACATAGGCTAAACTGTTGGTATCGTTAGCCGGAAATGGGCGGGAATTGAGTGATTTTCGCTACCATTACAAGCTATATAGAATGCGTTGAAACGGCCATGTAACGGCCGTTTTTTATTATTTGAGCCATATATCCGGGCGGAATTCGGTCAAAACACTCCGATTCGACAGCCCGACTCAGGAGACATGGTGTGAATACAAACGAATTCATTGAAAGTGGCTGTCCTTTGACTTCTCGGGAGCATGCAGTGTTGCATTTGTTGACCGAACAGCCAGCAGCACCGCCAGTGTTATTGGCTGCGAAACTGGGATGTTCTCTCAGTACTTTTCGTAAGCATTTATCCAATGTGCGTACAAAAATGGGTGTGAGCTGCCAAACGGAAATGATTGTGCGTGCTGTTCAATATGGCTGGATTAATCTTCCACGTTTGACATTTGTGGCTGGTGATCAGCGTATTGGCCTGGATGCCTGAGTACCCAAGCTCTGGCTTGTGCATTCATTGCGTGGAAGGGTTTCAGCACCGATGCTTAAGTCCATCTGGCGTATGCATGGGGCATGCTTAAAACTGCCCCCGAATAATCCGGGGGCGTGATGAACATCCGAAACTACTTCGCCGGTAGGTACTTGCTAAACCAGGTGATAAAGAGTCCGAGGTCGGATTCCATCCCTGGCCAGCCATGCCCTTTACCCGGTCGTACTTCTAGCTGTGCGGTGCGTCCTGCTGCTTTGAGTGCACTGATGTACCTCTCAGACTGTTGAATCGGGACGAGAATGTCAGACGTTCCATGAACAATCAGGGTTGGAACTTACCCCCGAATAATCCGGGGGCGTGATGAACATCCAAACCTACTTCGCCGGTAGGTACTTGCTAAACCAGGTGATAAAGAGTCCGAGGTCGGATTCCATCCCTGGCCAGCCGTGCCCTTTACCCGGTCGTACTTCTAGCTGTGCGGTGCGTCCTGCTGCTTTGAGTGCACTGATGTACCGCTCAGACTGTTGAATCGGGACGAGAATGTCAGACGTTCCATGAACAATCAGGGTTGGAGGAACATCCTTGAGATTTCCCATTATTGGTGAAATCTTCGCAGCAATCTTGTCACGGTCTGCCGCAGATGTTGAGTCGTTCACACCGAATGCTGGCCAGTAGGACTTCAGCATCGGGATGTCAATCGCTTTAGCGCCTTCTTTGCCATAGTTCATCAGGTCTGTTGGTGGATAAAAGCACGCGACGGCTTGAACCTTGCTGCTTTCACGATCAACCGGGTCTGTGGATTTTGGATCACCTTGCGTGCCAAAACCGCCCATCATGATGGACAAGTGCCCGCCAGCGGAACCGCCTGAAATACCAATACGATTCGGGTCGATGCTAAAGCGTTTTGCATTGAATCGAACGAACCGCACAGCGCGGTGCATGTCCTCAACGATTTCATCGACTTTGTAGCGCGGAGCAGCGCCGTGCACGACCTGGATGAAAGTGTAGCCGGCATCGGTAAATGGCTTCGCATAACCTGGATTGATGGCCTCGTGGCTCGAGACCCATCCACCGGAAACCATCCACAGAACCGCCGCACCATTGGGCTTGCTCGGACGAAAAACATCCATCGTCAACGCTACGCCTTGTTTGCGCCGATAAATGATGTCGGATTCACGCGTACCTGCTTGACCCGTTGGGCCAGCAAAAGCAACCATCGGTACACACATCACCAAACCCAACCCAGCCAGCATAATCGCTCTTCGTGTCATAGAGACCTCTCAATCCGCGGTTTTCAAGCGAACCCTATCCTGAAATCGGGCTCCAGAGCAAGGGTTTTACCGCACATTCCTTGCACCGGGGTGTTCTGCATGATATTCCTACATGGCCGTTGAGGATGGTTGATTGTTGTGGAGAGATGGCTGAGTGGACGAAAGCGGCCGCCTGCTAAGTGGTTGTAGGTGTCAAATCTTACCCAGGGTTCGAATCCCTGTCTCTCCGTATCGATCACTGTTCTCAGCGGATGTTTACATTTATGCACAACCCTCTCGAAGGGGATCGTAAACAATGCAATCTCCAACGGATCAATACCTGGCACAGCGCCGGGCCAGCGGATGGAAACAGGGAAGCTTTGTTTCCTCATCCCGAGGTTTTCGTGTTCCCCCGGATGTCCCATTTGAGCTCGATGGTCGCCTAACTGGCATTCTCGCAGGCGATGAAGACGATGCCGTCCTCATTCTCACCTTGCCGGACAACTCAACGGTGCGTCTTTCCATCAGCGTTCAGCCTGTCTGGCTTCACTCTGGTAGTACCGTTCGTGTCCTTGCTACCGTCAGCAAGTCGGATGCCGATGGTGTCCTGTCTGGCATCCCTCCGATGACGGTTATTGCTGTCGCGAGTGCAGCAGATATTGCGCTGCGTGAAGCACGCTGGTTTGAGGAGCGCCTGCGGGCAGAAGCACGCTGGCTCGAAGCGGAACGCCGTGCAACTCCTACCGTCGCCGTCAAAAAAACTCAGCCATCAAGCGCATCAGTTCTTCCGACGCCTAAACCCGGTACCGTCGGGTCTATCGCGCGTCTGCGAGCTGCTCTATCGCCAAAGAGTCAATCCGTGTTCGCGAGCTACAAAGGCTATATCAAACGGCATAACAAACGCCTCAGCGACACACAGGCAGACCAGATCACGTACGGAATTCTGCGCTTTTCGGAAGAATACGACCTCGATCCACGCCTCGCAGTGGCAACCGTGGTCGCGGAAAGTGATTTTCGTATTACGGAGACTAGTCATAAAGGGGCGATGGGGCTGATTCAGCTGATGCCCGATGAAGTCAGGCGTCTGCGACTGTCGAATCCATACGATCCTGTGCAAAATCTAGCCGGAGGCATCTACCTCATCAAGGAACGCCTCAACAAATACAGTAAGTCAAACAATTTCGATAAGGCCAGCGACAACCACCTCGCGCTGGCGCTTGCAAGTTACAATGCAGGGATGGGCGCCGTACGCCGCTGGGGAGGTATCCCTCCGTATAGGGAAACCCAAGGCTACGTTCGGAAGATTATGAAACTCTATCGTGAGCTCTGCAGTGGGGATGGCCGCTGAGCAACCTGTAGACTGTAGCTTGTGACAGAGTGTTTCTCTGTCAACAAAATGCTCTTTAAGGATGCCAGCGATGTCGCTCTATACCCCACAACAGTCTGATCGGTTTACATTTGGTCTCTGGACGTTGCAAAACAACGGACGCGACCCGTTTGGCGAGCCAACTCGCCCTGGTTATGACCCTCTGACGATGCTGGACAAGCTCGCAGATCTCGGAGTCTACGGCGTCAACCTGCACGACCACGACCTCCTCGGCTTTGGCAAGTCCATCGCCGAACAGGACAGCATCATCGCAGCCTTCAAGCAGCGCCTGAGCGACACTGGTCTTTGTGTCCCGATGGCAACCACCAACCTGTTCACGCACCCAATCTTCCGCGATGGTGCATTTACATCCAATGACCCCAAGGTCCGTGCTTTTGCGCTGCAGAAGACGATGCGTTCGATGGATGTCGGCAATGAGCTTGGAGCCAAGGTCTACGTGTTCTGGGGCGGCCGCGAAGGTGCCGAAGTGGATGCTGGCAAGGATGCAGTTGTTGCATCCAAGCGCATGCGTGAAGCCATGGACTTCCTCTGTGAATACTCAGTAGCGCAGGGCTACGACTACAAGTTTGCTCTCGAAGCCAAGCCAAATGAACCACGCGGTGACATTTATATGCCAACCACCGGTGCGATGCTCGGGTTTATTGCAACCCTTAAGCATTCAGAGATGGTCGGAGTCAACCCTGAAGTTGCACACGAAACCATTGCTGGCCTCAACTTCTACCACGCCGTCGCACAGGCACTTGAAGCTGGAAAGCTCTTTCATATCGACCTCAATGGCCAAAAGCCTGGTCGCTTTGATCAGGACCTCCGCTTTGGTCAGGAAGATGCCAAAAATGCGTTCTTCCTTGTTCGGATGCTTGAGAACTACGGCTATAAGGGCTCGCTCCACTTCGATGCGCACCCGTTGCGTACCGCATCCGATGATGCAGATATCCTCGGCTTCGTTAAGGGATGTATGCGTTCCTACTTGATTCTCAAGGAGAAGGCGCGGATCTTTGATGCTGATCCAGTGGTGCAGGAGCTCCTCGCGCAGCTGAATCCGACCTGTGCGGAATCAGAAGCACTCCTCGGAGAATACACACCAGAGCGTGCGAATGCGATCCAGACACGGCAATTCGATGTCGATGGCATCACGGCTCAGGCATTGCCTTACGAGCAGTTGGATCAGCGTCTCTTTGATATACTGATGGGCATTCAGGACTAGGATTATCTAAATATGATTACCCTCTTGGTTACCGCATTGGCATCAAACATTGTCTCCCAACCGTTAGTCGTTGCAGATCAGGTTACTGTTCAGCGGCCACTGAGGGTGGTTGTGGGCGTTCTTCGGCCAACCGATGGCTCTGCAAACACAAACGCATCCTTTGGTGTGTCCTACGACTTTAAGAAGTCGACATCCAAACTCCCAACCATTATGGGCGCATACCTCGATTACTCGTGGCGTGATCGCTTGGTGAGTATTGGTGCTGGTCGTGATTCTGTCCGCCGCATTGGTGTCGGTGCGCAGGTTCGCTCCTATATCAGCAGTCCAGTGTCATCAGATCGGTTCTACTATGGCGGAGGCCTTGGTTTCTACTCGCTGCAAAGCGGAGGATCCAGCAGCCGCTTTGGTGCAAAGCTGTTGGTTGGCTACGAGCGCAACGATGGTTGGGGACTCGAATACGACGTCACTTCCATTAATGAAGCACAGGGCATGAACTTTAGCGGTTCACAGCTCCGCTTGGCGTATCGCTTCTAACGAACAAATTCGTACGTTACAAAAAAGCCTCCCGGGTTCCGGGAGGCTTTTTTGTATTTGATCCACACCAAGTGGATGACCCTACATACCGAGTCCCTTGCCACCAAGGAGCTTTCCAGGATTGAGGCCACTATCTAGTGTGTCGATTTGGAAGGTTCCACGGTTGATGTCGCTTGGGATATCGATGTAGCGGTCACGCAGTGCATTCAGCTGTTGGTCAGCACCCTTGACGGCACCATCTGCTTGGCCAGACATCGATTTGCTTCCCTGTTCAGCCGTGAGCTCCGGTAGCAAGGTCGCTGCATCAGCTGGGTTTTCCATAATCTTCTGTAACAGTGTTGCAAGTTTTGCGATTTGTTGAAGATGTACATTCATCGACTGCTGATACTGACCTGCGAGCGGTGCACATGGATCGGGAGGGCGGACTCCGTTGAAACGGCCGGCCATCTGATTTAGCTGGGATGTCACATCAAGCAAGCGTCCCCGCGTCTGGTCCTGACCCGGGACATTGATTTTGTTTTCTTCCTCATTGAAGAGCTGGTTGTAGCCATTTACAGTCATCGTTGGGATGATCTGCATAGCGACACCCTCGAGCGATGACGAAAGCTGCCGGAGGTCGGCGTGGTATTGCTTTAGCCAACGGAGGTAGGCGATGACATCCTCTGGCATTGGGATGCCGGTCTGACCGGGTGGCGTTAGGACCGGAGCTTCCGGGGCGTTGGTGGTCGGCGCTTGAAGGACAGGGGCATTCGCCGTTTGTGTCTGTGGAGGCGCAAGGATGGCAGTGCTCTTGGTCGAAGTCGGCTGCGAACCCAAAAGGCCAGCCGTTTTTGCAAGAAAAGCGCCGAGTCCAAGTAATCCAATCGCTGCAATGCCGCCTATGATCCACTTCTTTGGATCTTGGATAGGGCCGGCGGATGGAACGGTGGGACTCGCTGTTACGGGAGGGGGCATCTGGTGCGCCAGCTTACCAAAAGCTGGGCTGCTGGTTCCAACCGAAATGGCTTTGCCACATAACGCGCAGAAGCGGGCACTCTCCGGGATACTCCCTCCACATGCTGTACATTTCTCCATAGCAGCCTCCATTTTTTAAATTACGACCTTTGAACAATCGGCGTTCCCACTAAGTTTATCAGCGGCATAACCCTCGTTGTTCGTAGATGCACACGATTACGTCCCTCGGTCGGGTGACCAGTGTGGGACTGGTACTTTCCCCTGCTACATGATGCAATAGCCTACGGTTTGCGCGTCAAATATGTTGATTCGGCTGGCGTCAGTCAGTGCCGTACCACTGTGTTGGGGTAGTGTTTATGCCGTCCATCGCAAAGACCATTAAGGGCATCCTGTTCGGTAAAGGGATGCGCAAAGCCAAGTTTCTTGGCGGCCCCATGAAGGGGATGGTTGCCTACTTCGACTTCGTCCGTGATACCCAGACATGGCGCGGAATATACGAAGTTGCGCAAATGGACTGGCTCATTAAGGCGACTAAACCAGGAGCTGTTTGCGTAGATATCGGAGCGGCTGAGGGCTACTTTACGCTTCTCATGGCACGTGAAGCGGGTACCGCTGGGCATGTCATCGCATTCGAGCCAAGTGAGCGCCGCGACTACATGCAGCAGGCGTATGATCTTAATGCTGCAGCTGGACTGTCACGGCTAACCATTGTTACTGAATTTGCCATCGGGCCAACCACAGTGGACTTTCCTGGCATCACCTTTGATGACTACGCCACTAAATCTGGGCTTACGCGTGTCGATGTCGTGAAAATTGATGTTGATGGCGGTGAAATGGATGTTCTTGAAGGCATGCGTGCCACCCTTGAGCGCTTCCATCCTCACATCTCAGTCGAGCTGCACTCGCCTGAGCTCCATGAGCGTGTCGCAAAGTTTCTTGCAGACCTTGGTTATCGGATGACACTTGTCGATCCACCGGCGTACGAATACCGGCCAATTCCATTCAATAAATTCTTTTTCTCTGAGATCTAAATGATGACAATAATTCCTCTTGCTCTTTCTCTATCACTGCTGATGCCTGCTGCGGGCGCACCGCCAAAAACGAAAGCAGCTGCTGCGCGACCTGCGAGTGCAGCGAACGCTTATCGTAAGGCTGCAGATACCGTCATCACTCCTGATGCTGCACGTGACTACCTTATGTTTATCGCCAGTGATGCGCTTCAGGGGCGCGATACGCCGAGTCCTGGCCTTGATGCGGCCGCGGAGTTCCTAGCATTCAACATGAAGAAGTGGGGCGTCAAGCCCGGTGGTGACAAGGGGACTTTCTTTCAGGACATTTTCCTGACGCGGGCCCGCTTGGACAAAGAAAAGACGATGGCATCCTTAGATGGCCGTGTCCTCAAGTACACCGATGATTTTGTTGCTGCCCAGACGAGTGCCGGCACATTCAACCGCGGTGATGCCAAGGGCATGATGGTTTACGTCGGCCATGGTTGGCAGTGGAAGTCCAAGGGCGTCGATCCGTACGAAGGCTTGGATGTAAAGGGTAAAGTGCTCGTTGTTTCCACAGCGATGCCGCCTGACATGCCGTGGAAAGATGGCAAATCGGGTATCGATTACCTGCCACCCGCTGTCGTCGCACAAAAGCTTGGAGCCGTTGGTATTGTGATTCTGACATCCGGTGATGATGCATCCTGGAAGCAAAAAGTCCGACAGTTCGAGCAGACAAACAACCGCGCAAACTTTGGTCGTATCCAGGATCCAGCGGAAGTCGTTCCTGCAGTTCCTACCATTGCAATAAGCCCTGCCATTAGCGCTGCTTTGGTTAATGGCGAAGGCATGGACCTTCCAACGGCAACAGACAGCAAGGCATCTAGAGGCAAGGCATTTGCTCCAGCAAAGGTTGCTCAGTTCACCGTCACCCGCGATATCAACCGCCAGCGCACACAAAACGTCGTTGGGATTATCGAAGGCACAGACCCGAAGCTGAAGGCTGAATATGTTGCCATCGGTGCCCATTATGACCACGTTGGCGTGCGCACGAATGCACTTGAGGGAACGGACCGTATCTTCAACGGCGCCGATGACGATGGATCCGGAACGACTGGTGTCCTACAGATCGCTGAGGCATTCGCAAAAGGCCCTAAGCCAAAGCGTTCGCTGATCTTTGTATGGCATTGTGGCGAGGAAAAGGGTCTCTGGGGCTCCGAATTCTTTGCTGATCATCCGACCGTCCCAATCGACAGCATCGTCGCACAGCTGAACATCGACATGATTGGCCGCTCCAAGAAGGCCGGCGATCAAGACCGTCGCAATGCTGATTTGTCAGGGCCAAATGGCATCTATGTGATCGGTTCGCGGATGTTGAGCTCTGAGCTTGGTAAGGTTTCAGACAGCGTGAATGCCGGCTACCTCAAGTTGAATTTTGATTTCCGCTACGATGCCCCGGATGACCCAAACCGGTTCTACTATCGTTCCGACCATTACAACTATGCGAAGAAGGGGATTCCGATTATCTTCTACTTTGATGGTGTGCATGAAGATTATCACCAAGTCGGTGATGAGCCTCAGAAGATCGACTATGAGAAGCTGACTAAGGTCGCTCGTACAGTGCACGCTACCGCGGTGGCTGTAGGAAACGCGCCAGCACGTCCAAAGGTAGATGGCAAAGCACGCGACTAGGCACCGTATAACAAAGCCAAACCCCTCCCGGCATATGCCTGGAGGGGTTTTGTGTTGGGTTAGCATCAACGATGTAAAAGAAAAGCCCGCAGGCGGTCACCTACGGGCTTTCTTGCAACACAAAACGCGTGATTAGCGTCGTTGTACGCCACCGCCGCTGTTGGTCTGCGCCGTCAGCTCAGACTGCATCAGCATGTTCTCAAGCTCCGTACGGTTCATCGCACGTTGGAGGGCAAGGTCTCGTGTGATCTGTCCACGTCCTACGAGGTCACGGAGACACATATCCATTGTCTGCATTCCGAGTGCACCGGATGTCTGAATCATGGATGTAATCTGGTGGGCCTTGGCTTCACGGATAAGGTTACGGATAG
>CAIRTT010000435.1 GCA_903881535.1 uncultured Armatimonadota bacterium | reverse complement strand
GCTTTGTAAAGTAAGCTGCCACAATAACGATGAAGCCGCTCTCTAGAATTGGAGGGCGGCTTTATTGTTCCAAAGGCTTCTTGTTCAGTTGGTCACTCAATCATCGCAAAGAGCAGTCACCTTCCGGATAATGGCGTAGGCCTGTCGACTGCAATGTAGTGTGACTGTTCGCTGCGATTCTGGAGTTCAAAGCAAGCTTTGTAAAGTAAGCTGGCACAATAACGATTAAGCCGCTCTCTAGAATTGGAGGGCGGCTTTTTTGTTCCAAGGGCTTCTTGTTCAGTTAGTCACTGAATCATCGCAAAGAGCAGTCACCCTCCGGATAATGGCGTAGGCCTGTCGACTCCAACGTAGTGTGACTGTTCGCTGCGATTGTAGAGTTCAAGGTAAGCTTTGTAAAGTTCGCGTCCTGTATGCAACGAAGCCGCTCTCCAGAAATGTAGGTCCGACCTTCCGTTTGTTGAGCTCTTCATAACGCCAGCAAAGCCACGCGCATCGGAACAGCGAATCAGATGTCTGCGTGCCATCCCCTTAAACAAAAAGCCTCCAGCAATCCTGTTTGCTGGAGGCCATGTCTGGACCAAAGTCCAGTTGAGGAACTACTTCTTGGCCTTAGGGATCAAGACAGTGTCGATGACGTGGATTACGCCATTGCTTGCTTCGATGTCAGTCTTGACAACGTTCGAGTTGTTGACTTTGACGCCCTTCTTGGTGCCGATCTTGACTTCTGCTCCGTTTACAGTCTTGACCTTGGTGCCGTCCTTAAGCTTGACAACATCAGCCGCCATCACCTTGCCGGCGACGACATGGTATGTCAACACTGCTGTCAGGGCCTTCTTGTCCTTAAGAAGCGCTTCGAGGGTTGCCTTTGGAAGCTTTGCAAATGCAGCATTTGTTGGTGCGAAAACGGTGAATGGACCTTCGCCCTGAAGGGTCTCAACAAGTCCAGCAGCCTTGACTGCCGTTACCAAAGTCGAGAAGTCCTTATTTCCAGCCGCAATTCCAACAATATCTTCTGCCTTGGCAGCCGTCGACGAAACTGCGAGCAACAAGCCAGCGATCACAGCGGTATACAATTTCATGGTTTTCATTATCCTGTTTCCAACATTATTGCGGTTCAAAACCGTCACACCCTATACAACCCCTGTACGCCGTATAGCGTTCCAATAATTTTTTACGTGAGATACGATGGATTTGTTATGAGTAATGTGGACCTCGATTGCAGAGGCTTGAACTGCCCGATGCCCATCGTCAAGATATCCCGCGCGATGAAGGAGGTGCAGCCTGGCTGTACGCTAACCGTCACTGCATCCGATCCATCCTTCAAGGCGGACATTGAAGCCTGGGTGTCTAAAATGAACCAAAGGCTTATGAGCTTCTCAGACATGGATGGAATACAAATCGCAGTCATTGAAAAAGTCAGCTGATATGAGCGACGACATCACCATCTCACAATCCGATCTGATCGCCCTCGTCAATCAACTCGTTGACCAAAAGGTAAATGCACGCCTTGGCGATCTCGAAGCATCCCTGAAAGCCATTCAAGGAACCGTTGGAACACTGTCCGAAAACTGCCCAGAGGACCGCGCAACGCTTGTTGTCTTCAGCGGCGAAATGGACACCCTATTTGCAGCATTCACAATCGCCGTTGGTGCAGCATCGATGGGGATGGAAGTCTCGATGTTCTTTACCTTCTGGGGTCTCACAGCTTTGCGGAAGGACAAAGTGTATTCTGGAAAGACGGTTGGTGAGAAAATGGTCGCGATGATGCTTCCAAATGGACCACACGCTGTGCCAACAAGTCGGATGAACATGGCGGGGATGGGACCACTGTTCTTCAAGTACCTGATGTCAGAGCGTAAAGTGGAGACACTGCCAAACATGATTTCACTTGCTCAGGAGCTTGGTATCAAGATGGTGGCATGTGAAATGTCGATGGGGGTAATGGGCATCACCCGGGCCGAGCTCCTCGATGACATCAGTTATGGCGGAGTCGCCACCTACATAGGAGATGCGGCTAAGTCCAAGATCACTCTCTTCGTTTAGAGCGTTTCCCGGCACATTACGTGAAAGACCGCGGCCTAGACCGAGCCTTTGCCCCTCGCAAGGAGCTGTAGCTCTGCGTTATCTGGTCGGTCCATGTGTGGGCAGCAGGTGTTATGCACTGGGAAGAGCTTCCCTGGATTCAACAGGCCACTTGGGTTGAAGACATTCCGGATGCGCTTTTGCAGGTCCAAATCCTCTGGGGTGAAAACCAACCCCATAAATTCTTGTTTCTCGAGGCCAATCCCATGTTCGCCCGTCAGCGTACCGCCAGCATCCACGCAGGCACGCAAAATGTCACCACCTGCGGCCAAGACACGCTTGACTTCATCCTTGTTTCGCTCATCAAAGAGCACAACCGGGTGTAGGTTGCCATCACCAGCGTGAAAGACATTCGCAATCCTAAGATTGTATTTTGCAGCGATCTCTTCAATCTTCTCAAGGATCTCAGGGAGTTTTGTGCGGGGAACCACGCCGTCTTGCGTTGCATGGCTAGGCGCAAGCCGGCCGAGGGCGCCTACCGCTTTCTTACGAGCCGTCCATAGCTTTGCGCGTGTGGCAGCATCGGATGCAACTTCAACGCGTACGACACCACCATCCAGACAGAGCTGCTCGACCTTTGCGGTCAAGCGGTCCAACCCGGCCTCTGGGCCATCCATTTCGATTAGCAGAACCGCACCAGCATCGGTGGGCAGGCCCAGGTGGTAGCTCTCTTCGACCACGCGCAAAATCGTCTGATCGATCATTTCGAGCGCCGCTGGAATAATGCCGGCAGCAATAATGCTCGAGATAATCTTAGTTGCCACCGCGACACTTGGGCAAACCGCCAGCAAGGTGCGAATCGCCTCTGGGGCGCGTACGATTTTGACGACCACCTCAGTAACAATAGCGATTGTGCCTTCAGACCCACAGATGATGCCTAGAATGTCAAGTCCTGGCTGACTTGCATCGAGGTTTACAATGTCACCCGATGGCAGAACAATGGTCGCCCCAAGGATGTGATTTGCAGTGACGCCGTACTTTAGTGTATGCGGGCCTCCCGCGTTGTTCGCAAGGTTCCCCCCAACGGTACTCGCTCCCTGCGAAGATGGATCCGGCGCATAAAGAAATCCATGAGGCGCAACGGCTTTGGTTAGCGTTGTGTTGACCACGCCCGCTTCCGCATGCACACGGCGGTTCGGGATATCCACCTTGCGAATACGGTTCATCCGTGAAAGGCACAGCAAAACCATGTTCTCACGAGCCATCGCACCACCCGCAAGACCCGTACCAGCCCCTCTTGGCACAATGGGCACTCCATGTACAAGGCAGAGCTTGACGATTGCGGCTACCTGCTCAGTACTGTTTGGCAGGACGATAGCACCCGGAGGGGCTTTCTCCAGCGTGTACGCATCCGATGCATATGCGTGACGCTGCGCATCACTGGTACGTAAGCCATCATCCGTGACGATAAGGAGCAGCTGCTTGAGAAATCCCGGGTCTAGCATTTAGATCTACTTGCTTGCAGACAAACGGCCTTCAGCAAGCTTTAACAAACTTGCCGCACGCTTGTTGCCCGGGTCGAGTGCAAGTGCGCTCTTGGCATCCTTGACCACCGCTGAGAAACGAACCTTGGTGCCTGCCTTGTCATCATTCACACGACGACTTGCACGAGCAACATAGGCAGCTGCTGCCTTGGCATTGTCCTTGCTCGCTTCAGCATCCTTTATGGTCTTATCTTCTTCAGGTGTTGGTGCAAGCGGCGCATTGGCATCGGGTGTCGCTGGAGGACCAGGAGCGCCCCGAGGTGCTTCCGCTGTAGGTGCCGGCTTGTCATTTCCGCCTGGCTCAGGCGCACCTGGATTGGATGCCGCAGCTGGTGCAGGAGTCGTTGCCGGTGCATTTTCCGCGGTAGGTACTTTGGTGGATGTTTCTACACCAGCATTACAACCTGTCAG
>CAIRTT010000434.1 GCA_903881535.1 uncultured Armatimonadota bacterium | reverse complement strand
GATGGGTTATCGATTAAATGGCCATCCGCAAGCACCAGCTGCCGCTCGGCGAGCGACGCCAGCGCCGGGTTGTGCGTCACAATCACCAGCGTTACACCAAGCGTTTTATTGACATCCTGAAGCAGCGCTACAATCCGGTCACCACTCGCGGAATCGAGGTTGCCCGTTGGTTCATCCGCGAGCAGCAGCTTGGGCTTTCGCACCAGCGCGCGCGCAATCGCCGTTCTCTGCATCTCGCCACCGGAGAGCTGCTCCGGGCGGTGGTGCACCCGATGGCTGAGCCCGACACGCTCGATCAGGTCACGGACATCCTTGGAACCTGCATGCTGAATACCGAGCGGGAGTGCAACATTTTCCGCAACCGTCAGCGTTGGGATGAGACCAAAATCCTGGAAAACAAAACCGATGACATCGCGGCGGAGCTTTGTTGCCTGCGCATCGGTCAGCGTTGCGACATCATTTCCAGCAATCGTCAGCGTTCCACCCGTCGGTTTGTCCATCGCCCCTAGCAAGTGCAAAAGCGTAGATTTTCCCGAGCCACTGGCACCGATGATGGCGACAAACTCGCCACTTTCAAGCGTGAAGCTGACATTATCCAGTGCACGGACATCTTCCGTCCCACGTTTATAATGCCGGGAAACGGCATTTGCTGTCACGATGGTACTCACTTACATAACCTCTTTGAGTGCAATGGATGGCTGTAACGCGGCGGCGCGGAGTGCGGGTAGCATCCCGGCGATGGCCCCGATTACCGGACCGAGCAGACAGCAAGCAAGGGCAATTTCCGGCTGCGCCGCGAGCAGCGGGTCGGTTGGGGCATACGGAAGAATGGTACGTAAACGGGCTTCGGCCAGCGGCCCGGTCAGCATCGCCGTGATGACACCAATCACTGCTCCACTTGTACATAGGAGAATGGCTTCGAGGACCAGCTGCCCGACAACGGAAGCTTTGGATGTCCCAATCGCGCGCATAATTCCGATCTCGCGAGTGCGCTCAGCGACGGCCATCAAAATCGTGTTCGCAACGCCAGCCGCCGCCGCCAGCATCGCTGTGATAGTAATACAGCCAAGCAGCACACGCGTGGCTTGAATGAGCCCGCGAATCGTCGTGAACAAATGCGCCAGCGGTACGACTGTCATCTCTAGACCCGCATCACAGCCGCGGAGATCACTCACAACATCATCGACTTTGTTTGGATCCTTCAGCTGCACCAGAATGTGTGTCAATGCATTCGGACGCTTGAAAATGCGCTGGGCATCAGACATTTGGATATGGATGAAGGAGTCATCCGGGCTGGCTGTCGGTGCGAGGATGCCACCAACTTTGAGAATTTGCTTGTCGATGCCCGGGAGGCTGACCGTTTGGCCGACCTTCCAGCCATTTGACTTCGCGATACTACTGCCGGCGACCAGCATCCCGGTTGTTGGAAGTACAGCTCCTTCGGCGGGTTTCCACTGTCTGCGCAGCTTGAGAATTTCGGCGGTGATGCCGCAGTAGACCACCTGTGATGCGGACTTTTCATCCCATGTCGCATTCATCAGGATTGGCGCCGTGGTTGCAACGCCGTCATTTGCAGCGACTTCCTTGAGGTAGGCATCCTTGAGGTAGCACGGCCAGCTCGCGCCGTGGAGTGCAATGGATGCTGCATCGTATGGACAGCCCTTTGGCACGACGAGGACGTGTGCGCCGAGGCGGTCAAGCTCCGTCGTGAGGCCTTGTTGGTAGCCACGGTCAAAGGCGAGGAGGGTGTACAGCATCCCCATCGCGACCGCAATCCCGAGGGCGGTGATGCCATTGCGCAGCTTTCGCCGCAAGATGTTCAGGAGGGCGAGGCGCATCATTTTGTTCGGAGGGCCTCCACCGGGTGAATTGTCGCAGCGCGGAATGCCGGAAGCAGGGCGGCGATGAGACCAACACAAACGGTTAGTGCAAGGCTTTGCAGCGCGGCTTGTGGGGTGATCGGGACGAGGGTTGTCGGGGATGCGAGGGGCATTAAGGGGCGTACAAGCCCGGCAATCAGTCCTCCGGCGGCTTGGGCGAGGAGAAGACCAAGGAGTGTGCCGGCGATGGAGATAATCACGGCCTCGCTGGTGACGGATCCAAACAGAGCCGAACGGCTATAGCCGATGGCGCGAAGGACGCCCAGTTCCCGGGTGCGCTCCAGGGTGTTTGCGACGAGGGTGTTGAAGACTGTCAGGCCACTGACACCGAGGGCGACGAACGTCACGCCAAGCATCAGGGCTTTCGCCGCGCCCGCAAGGTTGAGGAAGGTGCCGATCATCTCTGTCATCGTGACGGCCTGGGCACCGGGGATCTCCTGCAGCCGCGCGGATGCGGGTGCAATCAGGTTTGGGTCCCGGAGCCGGATCGCAATACCGGTGATACGTCCGGGTTGCTTAAACATCGTCTGTGCGGTCTTGAGAGGGATGAAAAACTGGCTGTCATCGCTTGTTCCGGACTGTTCAAGAATCCCGCAGACGGTGAAGGAAGTTTTGGTCTCCGGGCTGTAGAGGGTGTCGCCGACGGCGCGTAGCTCGGTTTCAGCAGCTTCGTAGCCGAGGAGGACATCGGTTGGTTTAGATGGGAAGCTTCCATCTTTTAGTTTCCACCAGGAGCGGATTTTAGGAGCGGCTTCGTCCACGCCAATCCAAAGATCGGTGCGTCCAAGGGATGGTCGCGGGATTGCGGCTGCGAACACGGGCGCTGCGACATCAACTGCCGGGTCACGGCGGGCGGATGCAAGTGCGGACTCGGGCAGGCTGGTATCGAGCGTGCGGCCCTTGAGGATTTGCGCGGCGGCATCATAGGGGCACCCAAGGGGAACCAGCATTAAGTGCAGGCCCATCCCACTGAATTCCTTACGCAACGATGTCTGGTAGGTTTGGGTAAATGCGAGCAGACAGACCATAAATGCCACCGCACCACCGAGGGCGAGGAGAGTTAGCACCGTACGGATAGGCCTCCGCAGGATGTTTCTAAGGGTTAGAGCCAGCATCGTATTCGACCAGCAGTGCCCGGATGACATCCGAGACGGCTTGCAGTGATTTTTCAGGAAATGTTGGGAATGCGCCTTCGGCCGTGAGGCCAATGAAGGCATTTAGAAACGAGGGTGCACCCAGCTTCACGGCGATATTGTTTGGTTCGCGGTGGCGTTGGATGGCTATACCGGCGATTTTTTTGGCCTGTGTTACGAAGACCACGACTTCAATGGCGCCATTTTCGCCCTTTGCCCGCCTGAGGAGGACGACACCTTTATTGGTGATTTTGTGGACAAAGAGGGCATTGTGGTCCAGCTTGCCCAGCTTTTTGATGAGGGAGAGGCGGTGGCGTGAGAGTGCGACGACGGATGGATTTCCGGTATCAGGGATCTGGGCGCCAGGAAAGATTTTTTGGATGTCTTTAGCCGGATCGCGCCAGGGAATCATCGCCACGCCTTTGGATGCAAAGGCATTTTTGGTCGAGTATTCAAGCTTGAGAGGGGCAGCAGATTTTTGCAGCCAGGTTTTGGCCACAAGGCCGCCAGCGATGACGAGTATAGCGACCGGAATCAGCGAACGTTTCTTCATCGGAGCGGGGTCACTGACTCAATGTCTATCACTGATAGGAGAGGCCATTGGCTTCCAGGTCACGTGTTTTGGCGTTTGTCGTGCCCCATGCCTGAACATCTGTGCCAACGGGAATCCCGGTTGCGACAAATCCAGCATTTTTCAGCTCAATCCGCACGATGCCTTTGTCGGTCTTGATGCGGAACCAGCAGCCAGCGGTTGGGCAAACCTCTACAACTTTTCCCGAAATGGCGGTTTTGTCCGTGTCAGCTTTGGGTTTGCCAAGCAAATGCCCGGCGGTTACAGAGCAACCACCGAGCATTAAGAAGCAGGCAAACAAGGGTACGAGATACCTCACTAGGGCACTGGTCCCACTTCAGGAGCGGCTGGTGGCGCGCACTGCTTTGCGATGAACGCTTCGCCGACAACCTTTGCGTGGCCATCCACGAAGTACGCAACGCGGTTTGGGTGACCCGATGCAACAGCCCAGCGGCCAGCGGAGTCATCCCCATGCCAGCCATAGACTTCAGCACCGAGGTAGGTGTCGGCAGGGAGTGGAATCGCGGCGAGGCCACCAAGGCGGGTGACAACGGTGTTCAGGCAGTAGCTCGTGCCTTCGACCTTCCAGAGGGAGCTTCCCTTGGATGGTTCTGCAGCAATGGAGGATGGAATTCCAACATCACTTGGGCAGCGGAAGAGCGCATCACTCTTGATGTAAGGCATCGCGAACTCGCGCGGATCGTATGCCTTACCGGTGTTTTTGTTGACAGGACGGCATGGCTTGCATGGGAATGCACCACCTGGGCGGTAAATCCACTCACCGCTTGGAGCGTTTGGCGAGTTATTCGGCGGGAATGTTTCATCAAAGTCCGTCGCATACATCATCCAGCCTTTGCCGATTTGCATGACATTGGATACACAAGCCGCTTGACGGGCTTTTTCACGTGCCTTACCAAAGACGGGGAAGAGGATTGCTGCGAGAATTGCAATGATGGCGATGACCACCAGAAGCTCGATTAATGTAAATCCTGCCTTTGACATTTGCTGTTTCGAGGTATTCATGTGCGGTTGATACCATTAATTTCAATGGTTGTAATAGCCCTTAAACCACTTTGAATGCCGAACACTGGGATTATATTTCACGTATCCAATTGTCCTTTGGTGGTGCATCTACGTTTAGTTTAAAACTTTTTTATTCCCCAAATGTCACACCAATGGTTGTTGCGGTGATTCATCCACTGGGGCTGGCACAGGTCTCCGCTGATTAGCGTAAGTTGCCAATAATAGGGCTAGGGTCTGTTTGCAGGAATAGGGAGTAATCGCTATGGACACATCGGTAATGGCTGCGGCCGCAGGTGGAATGGTTTTCGGAGTCGGAGCGGCGGTTATCTTTCTGAACAGTCGTATTACAACGGAGCGCTCGGCAAAGATCGCCGCCGAAGCGGCGCTCAAGCCGTTGCAAGACCAGCTGGCAAGTGTTCAAAAGGAAAAGCAGCAGCTGGATACGCGCATCACCGATGCACAAGCGAGCTTGAGAAAGGCTGACGCGGATGTCGCAGCGGCAAAAGCCGACCTCCAAAATGCACAAAGTAAAGCGACATCCCTGCAAGCCGACATCGCTGCTAAAGAGCAAAGCATTGCAGAGGTCAGTGCTGTTCGGGACTCCCAGCAAACACTGCTGGCAACGCTGAATGCGCAAAAGGATGCGCTTACCACTAGCGAAACCAGACTCAATGGGCGCATTGCGGGTCTTGAGACCCAGCTCGAGACGTTACGCGCGCAGCTTCAGGAAGCGAATAACCGGATTGCTGCTGCAAGAGCGGAGCTGCGCACTGAAGAAGCGATGAAGGATTCCTACAAGCTCCTCGGAACAGAAATCGCCAAAGAGCTCAAAGAGAAGATTCGTGAGGAGTCTGGCCAGGAGCTGGATGAGCAGCGCAAGGCGATTGAGGAGCTGACAAAGCCCTACACGGATGCCATGAAAGCGCTGAGCGATCAGACCGAAGAGCTTCTTAAGGGCCGTACGGAATCGGATGCTGTCTTAAAACAACACATCGCCGATCTTGCCAAGCAAGCCGAGCAAATGACCCGTGTTTTCTCGCGTCCGAAAGATCGTGGAAACTGGGGCGAGCTGCAGCTGGAAAATGTGGCTGAGAGCGTTGGCCTGCGTCTCGGCGTTGACTATGTCCGTCAGCAGCAAGTGCGCGTGGGCAATCAGACGCTCATCCCGGACATGGTTGTCTCGCTCCCAAGTGGTAGCAAAGTGGTGATCGACTCAAAGATGCCGATTGACCAGTTTGACAAGGCGATGCAGGCCGAGACCGAAGAAGAACAGCAGGTTCTGCTGCGCGAGCATGCGAAGGCTGTGCGCAAGCACATCGATGACCTTTCTGGGAAGCAGTATCACCATCACTTCAAGGGTGTGGATCACGTGATTCTCTACCTCCCTACGGAGGCGCTTTACCACACGGCTATCGAGGCTGACCCGGATCTGATCAAATATGGGCTGGATAAGCGGGTTGTATTGACATCCCCGGGATTGCTGATCGGTCTGCTGCGCACGACGGCATGGGTCATCAACCAGCACACCTTTGCACAAAATGTCGAAGAGATTCGCAAAGAGGGCGCCAACCTCTATAAAGGCGTCTCAACATTCCTGACGCATTTTCAGGCAGTTGGGAAGAGTATTGTCGCGGCGGCAGGCAAGTACAACGATGCGAGTGGCAGCCTCCAGCGCAGTGTGCTGGCAAAGGCGCGCAATCTCCATAAGCTTGGCGTCGCGGATGCGCAAAGCCACCTCCCGGAAGTTTCCACGCTGCTGCTCGAACCAATGAAGGAAGTTCAGCTCGATCAAAAGGTCTTGGATGCGATTGCAGATGAGAATCACCCTGAGATAGACATGTTGGATGACATTGATGAGCGCTGATATTCATTAATTTTTGACAACCATTGGGTTTCTGCATTATGCTGTCCGCTCCACATACGTTTCATTTAGGAGCGGACGCACCATGCACCGACGGCTTGCACTCCTTGCAGCATTGCTCATCACTGGTTTGGCACTTCCCAGCCAAGCGCAGACATTGGGCACCGGCACCATCATCCAATCGGGCTACGGTGTCAACCGTGTCGAGCGGGTGGATGACATTGATTCCCACCCGGATGGCGGTTGGGTGATCCTGGATGCCAATCACGGCATCGCGGCAAAGTACCGCGCGGATGGCAGCTACGATCATATCGTTGCAACTGCCGAGGATATGCAAGCCCCTGGCATCACGCCGGACATCCGCTCTATCAGCGTTGACCGTCTAGGCAATGTCTACGCCGCCGGGCCAAGCGGAATCGCGCGCTTCCAACCGGATGGCACATTTGACCGCTTCCTCACCGATGTTGAGCTCGATGTCATCGATACGGCTGTAGATGTAACCGGCCAGCTGCTGGTTTTAACACCAACCAGCCTTTCTGTCTTCTCCCGTGCTGGGAACCTGGTTGCGACCATCACCAATATTGGTAACTCCGGGGCGAATCCGATCTCGGATGCTCTTGGAATCGCCGCCCTGCCAAATGGCAATATCGTGCTGCTCCACCGTGAGGGGCATCTGACGCTGCTCGACAATCGCTTCCGCCAGCTGAGGGACATTACGCCGGAGCCAGCGCTTGGAAATGTGCGTGCCTTTGCGGATGGCCGTGTCGTAGCAAGCTTCACCGACTACAACTTTCGGCAGGGATATCGCTTCTTCACGAGTGGACTCGATACGCTGGGGGACTTTATTCCTGCGGATGCACCGGCAACCGACAATGTTTTTGCCACATCCGGGACCAACCGGATAGGCTTTCAGGGCACGCTGGTCTCCCGAGTGGTTGAGGCGAATGTGGACACATCGGCAATCAAGAGCATTCATGCCATTGTCGATACCCAGACGCCTGTCGAACACGGTAGTAACCCGGTGCGCGTTCTCGCAGATGGCTCCATCATTGTTTGGAACTCCCGCCTCGGTTCGCTGCAGCGCTTCGACCAACAGGGGCTGCTTTTGTCCGATAAGGCCATCGGAAATGATGGCACTGTCTTCCACGCAGACCCAAGTGGCCGCGCGTTTATCCGTCCGCTGGTTGCTGGCGGGACCGTAAATGTCTACGCGGCCAATGGCCTTCCTGAAACTACGTTTAACATCAGCCCACTGAGCGGTTTCTCAAGCGTCACGATTACGGCAATTGGAACGGATAGCGCTGGAGACACCTATGTCTTCGATGCGGATTCAAATAGCATCCGCCGCCTTGGCCCAACGGGTACGCAGAAGGCATCTTTCGATGTCGCCGATGCTTCCTTGTCAAATGAGCTGAGCGATATGCGGGTCACATCGGATGGTCACATTTACCTGTTGTTTGCAGGTGGCAGCACGGGGCACATTGACATCTATACAAAGGATGGCGTCCGGACCGCGCGGCGCATCGGGGATGATGCAACGCTGCGGCTTTATGGCCAGCTAGATGTCGCACTCGATGGACGTGTAGTGTTTCTAGGTTCGGATGATATTAGTGGCTTTGGCGCAGTGCTGAGCGCTGACCTATCGGTTGTGATGCCTCTAAAATCAGTGTTGAGCCCAACCGCGGTGTTTACGACATCCACGTATTTTGCGCTCGACGCGGATGGCGATATCTGGGTTTCTGCGGCAATGTCCAACCGTATCTTCGAGCTGATGCCGATTCAGGACACGCCTCCGCGTACCGAGGCATTGGTGGAGCAGTATCCAAATGGGAATAGCTGGTTCCGCACGCCGGTCAATGTTTTCCTGAATGGCCTGGATGCCGAGCGCGCCTGGGGCGTTGCTGGGATGTTCTACCAAATCGATGCGCTTGATCCTGTGGGTGTCACGGGCAGCACGGCATCTGTCAGCCTTTTGGGTGAAGGTGAGCATCAGCTGCTCTACTTTGCGACGGACAACTACGGCAACGATGAGTATCCAAAGCTGATCACGGTGCGGATTGATACGACGGCGCCAGTGACAGTGGCAAGTGTCCGTAATGGCGGAGCAAGCGCGGTGTTGTCGGCTACGGACAGCCTCTCGGGCATCGATAGTGTCTGGTATGTCTTCGACAAGCAGGCGCCAAAGAAGTACACGGGTGCGATTGCCCTCGATGGCCAGGCGCACACGATTCGCTACTGGGCGGTGGACAAGGCTGGGAATGAGGAAGCGCGCAAGCTGTTTACGACATCCTTTGCGCCGGTTTCCGTTACGCTGACACCTGCGACGACAACGGGTGGTGTGAATGTTGATGGACGTGTAGTCCTCAATGGAACCGCGGGTGTTGGCGGTTTTAAGGTCAACCTTACGAGTACGAATGTTTCGGCGGTTGTTCCAGCGAGCGTGACGGTTGCCGAGGGCCAGTCAGCAGCGACATTTACGATTACAACAAAGGCTGTTTCCGTCGATACAAGCATCACGATTACTGCGGCTGGCGGGGCTGGCTCGGTAACTGCGAAGCTGTTGCTGCAGCGGACCAAGGCGGTTGGGGTTTCATTGAACCCTGCGACGCTTGCAGGTGGAAGCGCGAGTACAGCGACCGTGACGCTGAGCGGCGTTGCGCCAACGGGTGGTGCGGTGGTGGTGTTGCAGTCGAACAAGTCTGCGGCAACGGTGCCTGGAACGGTGACGATTCCTGCCGGGCAGACATCCGGGACATTTAATGTGTCATCATCCGCGGTTGCGGTCGATACGCTTGCAACGATTAGCGCGACATACGGCGGTGCAGCTGCAACTGCAGACCTTTCGGTGACGCGTGTTGCACTAACTGGCTTTACCCTGAATCGTGCAAGTGTTGTTGGCGGCGGGACGCGGATTGCAACGGTGACGCTTTCGGGCAATGCGCCGAGCGGCGGATATGCGGTGCAGCTTTCATCCGATGCGGCGGCGGCAACGCTTCCTGCATCCGTGACGGTTCCAAGCGGGCAAAAGTCGGCATCCGTTTCGGTGACGACAAGCCCGGTCCAGGATGCGCTTGGCGTTGTGCTCCACGCATCCGCGAATGGGATTGAAAAGGTCGCAGTCCTCGATGTTCTGCCTCCGAATGTGACGGTCAAGGTTTCCCCGGTCGCATTGACGGGTGGGAACACGGCGACGGGAACGGTTTTACTGGATGGGAAGGCTCCGGCGGGGGGCTTGACGGTTGCACTGACATCCGATGATGCCCATGCGGTTGTCCCGGCGAGTGTTGTGGTTGCGGCTGGAAAGACGAGTGCAACATTTAGCGTGGCGACGACGCAGGTGAGTGGCGAGACACAGGTGGAGGTCGCGGCGGCGGTGGGTGATTCGGTTTCGACATCCACGATTGTGCTGCGCCCGATTGGCATCAAGGCGGTGACCTTTACACCATCGATGGTGCGCGGCGGCTTAACGAGTCAGCTGCAGGTGACATTGGATGCTCCTGCACCGGCGACGGGTGTGACCCTGGATGTCTATGCGACAAACCCAGCGGTATCTGTGGGGTCATCTGTGGTGGTCGCAAGTGGCCAGACCGCGGCGACGCTGACGGTGAATACGCAGGTTGTGTTTGCGAATGTGCGTGTGCCGGTTGTGGTGACATCCGGTGCGAGCGCGGTCACGGGAACGCTGACGGTGACGGGTGCGGAGGTGATGGGCTTGACCTTGAATCCTGCATCGGTTACGGGAGGCAAGCCGAGCACCGCGACGTTGACGATCTCGAGTGCGGCGCCGAGTACGGGTTATGTGGTGCAGCTATCGAGTAGTTTGACGGGTGTGGCGACGGTTCCGGCGACGGTGATTGTGCCTAGTGGCAAGATGAGTGTGACCTTTGTGGTGACGACGCTGGTGGTGAATGCGATCAAGGATGTCTCGATTTCGGGCAGCCTGAATGGTGTTTCCAAGGCGGCATCGCTGAAGGTGTTGCCTCCGGCGGTGGCGAGTGTATCGATTGCGCCGACATCGGTTACGGGTGGGACGAACGCTACGGGCACGGTAAAGCTTGCGGTCGCGGCACCGGGCGATGTCATCGTGACGCTGTCAACCAGCAGCACGCTGATCGGTTCAGTCCCGGCGACGGTGACGGTTCTAAAGGGTGCGCTATCGGCAACCTTTACGGTGACGACGAAGAAGCCATCTGTGCAGACGGTGGTCACGATTGGCGCAAACTCGGATGGCGTCACGACGAAGACGGGGACGCTGACGGTAAAGCCGTAGCAGACCCAGTCGCCCGCTGGCCAGCGATGCACATTCTTGTGGGCTAGCTGGATGCAAGAAGCGAAGCTCCTTCCCTTGGACATCAGTGTCTGGGGGGAGGAGTTTTTCTTTCGTGTGCTGTGGAGGGCCTGGGAACCATTGGCGCGTGAATCGGGTCAATAGATGCATGGCTCAGGAACGTATCGATCTATCGGCAGCTGGCGGTTATGCGACGGGAAACCTTTTGCTGTCGGCTGAGCGCAGCGCATTTGGCAAAAAACGGTCAGTTCCCTTTCGGGTTCACTACCCGCTTGCGGGAGAAAACCACGCGGTTGTTGTCATTTC
>CAIRTT010000433.1 GCA_903881535.1 uncultured Armatimonadota bacterium | reverse complement strand
GCTGTGCGGTCTGCAGACCCCGGATCACTCCGCACAACTCTCGATAAGAAGCGTAGTCTTGCGACCCGCCCCGAATCAAAGCTTCAATGGTTAATTTGACCTGCTCCTCAACCTTTTGGTCGAGGTGGTCCAGCAACTTTCTTTCCATCATTCTCCTTTAGGTTGGTTTTGCGAAGCTTGTAGCATCTGAAGCATCTTCGCTCTGGCTTGCAACTGTTGGTTCTGGTCAGCGTGACTAACCTTCTGGCCGTGGGCTTGTTGCGTCATTGCAACTTGTTGGTCGTGCAACTGCTGCGCTTGCTGCACCTCCATCTGGTGACGCTGCGCTTGTTGCATCAACTCTTGCTGGTGGCGCTGGGCAACCATCGCCGGGTCTTCACCCTGACGCTGGGCCATCTCTTGTGCTTTTAACTGAAGCTCTTGTTGCTTCAACTGCAACTCGCCTTGGACTTTCTGCTGCTTAGTCTGGGCTTCCTGCTGTTTAATCTGCAACTCGGCCTGCTGCATCTGCATAATTGGGTCTTGCGCCTGCTGCATGGCTTGCTGCTGTGCAACCTTGGCCTTGTCCATATTGAGCAACTGCGTCGCGGCTTGGGCCACGAGCTTAGACAACTGAACCTCCACCTCGGGCGTAAGCGGGGCATCTGGCTCGGGCAACGTCGCGCCCAATTGCTCCTGAATCTTAGTGCGGTACTGGAACGCAACGTGTTCAGCAACGTGCGCCATGATGGCCGCTTGCATCTGCTGCGCCATCGGATTCTGCCCAAGCTGCCCCATGACCACTGGGTCCTGCATCATTGACACATGCACTGCAATGTGCGCGTCGTGGTCTTGGTAAATAAACGCCTTGGTTGGTTTGCCAGTCAAGAAACTCATGTTCTCGCTCACTGGGTCGCGTGGCTTCTGATCGTCGTCAATCGGCACCAGCTTGTCAGCGTTCTTGATACCCAGCACCTCAATCATCTGACGGTGCAACTGTGGCAAGTTGTAAATCTGCGGAGCGCCTTGAGCCAGTTGAATTACAGCTTGGTACTGCATGATCCGTTGAGCCATCGTCGCACTGTTTGGATCGGACACAGGGATCACGTCCACCATGTCGTAGTCTTCGCGCTTGGCCTTGCGGTCACCAGACGCCGGATCAAAGCTGTACTCGCCCGGGGTGTTGTCACGCATGATGTCGCGCAGGAGACGGAACTCCTGCTTCATGCTGTAGTGGATGCGGGCCTGCACGGCCGACATGGTTTTCAACTGACGCTCGAGCAGAGCCAGTGTCGTACCCACCGGAGCGTTGGCGCTCATGTCGCTCACGTTCATGTCCGCGATCGAACCCAGACGACGGCCTTCATCGGTGATCTTGTCCAACAAACCGGCCAACACTTGGCTTGGCTCTTTGTACGGCAGCGGCATGATGTTGTCACGCAACGCTCCACTGGTCACATCTACGTCGCGCCACTCTCCGGGAGTTATGGGCGTGTCATCACCCTTGATCCGCAGACCCCGAGTCTTCATTCCCCCGGGCAAATTGGCTAACGTACCCGCATCCACCAACTGCCGCAGTATGCTCGTGCCTGCGCGGGCGTAACCACCAATCAGGTGAATCAGGCCCAATCCATAGGCACCAAAGCCGGGTATGTATGTGTACTGTACGAAGTGTTGGCGTTTTAACTGCTTCTCATCGTCCTCGTTCCAATTGCGCCGAATGGCCAGCACTTCTTGGGTGCCACGGTCAATCGTAATCACGTAGGGACGTGCGATGTCATCCTCATCTTCGTAACCCGGCAGGGTGTAGTCAACGTGAATCTCGCAAATTTGATACCGATCGTCGTCCGTAAGGGAATACCCTTGGTCGTCGGCTTTCTTCTTCTCTACGTCGGTGTAAATGCGGGCAGGCTCCCCCAACTCAATGTCGCGGTAAAACCCAGCAGCTTGCAACTTCTTAATGTCATTCTTGGTCTTGCGCATCAAGTGCGTTAACCGCTCTGATGTTTCAGCGCTCGATGCGCCGTAAGGAATGATGATGTCTTCAGCAGGGACAAACATGGCCACTTGGCGTCCCAGACCCGGATCAAAATACACTTTTTTAAACGCACTACCTGCCAGCCCTAAGCTGTACAACATCCGCTCATGCTCAGGCCGATACTCTTGCATCACCTCAGTAAGCTGGTAGTTCATGTCATCTCTGACGCGCTCCGCCGCCTCTTCCTTAAGTTTATCAATAGCACCGATGATCTCGGTTTTAACCGGGCCTTGAGCCGGGAAAGTTTCAATAATAGTTTCGCTCTGGAAGCGAACGGCAGCTTCAGTAAGGACAGTCGAGTAGACGCCGCAGGCACCCAGCCACGGTTCGGTACGCTCTTCATATTTCATCCCCAAAACATCTAAACCCTTGACATACATCTCAACCCAGTCTTTGCGGCTGTTAATGTCTCCGTCCATCAGGCCCAACAAATCGCTTGCAACTTTCTGCAGTTCGCCTTCGTTCATCTCCTCGGCCAAATTGGCATCAAACCCAGCGTCTTCGGCCGCATCCTCTGGGATCAGCGTAATCTCCATCGAACCATCCGCCATCGTTACCGAGTCCGGGTTCTCAATCTCAATCTCCAGATCGGGGGTGTCGTCGGGCATTAACGCGCCTAAACCCAGCGGGGCTTGCGACAGTGAGGGAAACATGTTTGTAGCCATTACTTCATCCTTGTACGCAAAGTTGCGCGATTTGTCTTGGGGTTATAGGCATACGCCTTGGGAGGTTTGTTCGAGCTTTTTGACGCCCGATCTTTGGCGCGTTCCTCGGCAGTCATACTATTCCGGGCTTCCCCGGCGGCTGTAAGCTTTTCAGACCCCTCCTCCATCTGCCCGCGTTTTCGCAGCAAGCCAATGGCCACTTCACGCGAGCCAACCTGCTCTGCAAGTCTGTCGACCAAGCTGTTTGCCCCCATGAATTTCTGAGTCGTCATATATGCCCTTAGTAGTACGCGCCCCGGCGGGATCGCATCAAGACCTCATTATCCTCGTGGTCGGTGCTCAGACGCAACAGGCCACCCTTACGAATTCGCATCAGGGCCAATGTCATCGTGTCCACCTCGTCGTCGTGCTCACCAGCCGGGAACGCCAAAATCTCCTCAACTGTGCCTGCAGCCCAGCTTGTTTCGGGAAACCATACATGGCCAGAGGCAAACATATCCGCCACCGCATTGAGCCGTGCAATCTTGTCTTGGCCTTTGCCCGGACTGAAGTCTTGCACAAAAATGCCTGATCTGCGCATCTCGTCAATCAGCGGCTGTCCGCTGGCCTTGGCTTCCACAATCACACTGTCGGGTTCCCATTCCTTGTACTGTTCGTGGGCCATCGTCTTGAGTTCGGGAAACTCGTACTTGCCTTTGATCTTATTCAGCAAGATCACGTTCGAGCTACCGTCATCATCATTTATAAACACGCCCCATGTGTGGCACACGGAAAAGTCAGACCGCTCCTTGGTCGTAAGCGCCGTATCAAACGCCTGCACAATAAATTCCACGGGCGGGGGCTGATCCCCTTTCCACCATTTAATCCAATCCCGTTTAATGATTGCAGCCTCGGCTGCAGTTGGGTTCTGCTGGTACTGCGCATACCACTGCCACATGATGTGGTGCATCGACGCCCGGGTTTGCTGCAGCGACTCCAAACTCCACTGCTCTGGCCAGATCGACTTCTCGCTCTCAGTGCCTTCGTTCAGAATGGCAGGGAACTCAAACGCTTCGTACTTATCCCCGCCGTCGTTGCTAACAGAATCTTTGAGCAACCGCCCAATCAAGTCCCGCTGGTGCCAGCGCGTATGTAGCACGCAGATTTTTCCATCCGGCATCAGACGAGTTCGCAGACCAGCACTGAACCATTCGTATGCGCTGTCGAGGGAGTTGGTGTTTCCCGCCTTGATGTCCTGCTCAGACAGCGGATCAT
The DNA here is from genome assembly GCA_903881535.1 of uncultured Armatimonadota bacterium. Taxonomy (GTDB): domain Bacteria; phylum Armatimonadota; class Armatimonadia; order Armatimonadales; family Armatimonadaceae; genus CAIRTT01. The sequence goes on along the minus strand of CAIRTT010000433.1, from coordinate 1,736 downwards.
CTGCAATGATTAAGTGCGCACCCCGTCCGGCCAACGCACCGCCCACACCGATCGCAAAATACTCGCCGCCCTTGGTGGTGTTCCACTGACCCGCAGCTTTGGCATCGGACGCAATGTTTGTCCCGGGAAAAATAGCCTTGTACTCGGCCGAAGCGATTAAATTTCGCACTTTACGGGCCATAACCACGGCCAAATCAGACGTGTGGGAGGCCACAATGACCTTGTGATCCGGGTGCAATCCAAGATACCAAGCCGGATAATAAATCGAAATCATCTGCGATTTGCCCATACGAGGGGCCATAGAGACCGCAATCCGGTGTTTGGTGTTCTCTTCCACGTCCATTAACAGGTTCCCAAGCCTGCGCAAATGGGTTCCAAACTTGTAATTCTTGTCAATAGCGGCAATAAACGCCAGAAAATCGGTCCTTGCAACGTCAATTCGCTTGCGCTCCTCGATCACATCGAACATAGCCAGCAGTTCCGCAGCTTCTTCAGGCGGCATTCCCTTGACAATGCGCTCAACAATGGCCGGAGTTAACGCAGTGGCAGCATTAGACATCCGTTATTCCCGAAATATCCAGTCGTTCGCCCGGAGAAATGTTGGGCCGCACGCGTCTTGCAGGGATTTCCATTGATTCACCCTCAATAACCCGAGTCAGGCGTTCCCGCAGCAGTTGTTCAAGTTCTTCGGTCGGTTTGTGGCGCATTGTGACCTCAGTTTTGTCAGTAAACAGGCCCACATCGCTGATTTTGCCCAGTAATTCCAAAGATTTCATCCGAATTCGGGCGTCGGGGTGCTGGGTTTCCAGCAAAAGCTTGTTTGTGACGTAAGTTCGCAGTTGTCCAGCCGATTGCACAACCACTTTGTCGTATTCAGTAAGCATTGCACCCAGATGGGCTACTACGCCGGGGCTGGAAAGATCAACATCCGAGGCAAGTTGCTTGCCTTCAAAAATGTTTTGGGACAACTCGCGCTCTTCGTCGGTTACCTCGTTGGGTTTTGGCAACGCATCAAGGTCAATCAGAGACACAATGGCCGAAGCCAAGCGCTCTTCTAAAGAAACAAACGTAGGCGTGTATGTTGCAAGGGGAACGTCGAAGTCAATCGAGAGTGAGTACATGGCGGAGTAGCAGCCTTGTGAAGTTGTAGAAATTGTATAGCAAAATTTTCCTTGTGTGTTTTATTTTTGACCCGGGGGTGTTTCTGGGGAAAGGGGGGTGGGGTCTGTAGGTATAGATATTGAATAATCGCGGGGCTTTTGTGCGCGAGGGTCTATCACTCAGCGTAAGCGGAGCGGGCGGAGTCACAAGGCCACAAGTGGGCATAGGGGGGCGGTGGGTCGCGGCCATGCCGGAAAAAACAATCTAAGGTTAGCTAAAGATACATGTTGACAATAGCTAAGGTTTCCTATACAATTCATTCATCGGCAAACAATCATTTTCGATTGCCCGATACTTTGAAAGTCCTTATGAACACCGTTCACATCGTTCCCTTTGCTTCTAATGCCGCTAAAATTATTGGCGCTTATAAATCTTTTGATGCCGCGTCAGGCAAGTTAACCGCAACGGTTAACCGCGAAGTCCAAGCGTACATTGACGCATGGGCTATTGCCAATGACAAGGGTCAGGCATCATGCGAAGCTATGCAAAAAGAAATTCGCGGATGTGATGCCGTGACTAAAATCATTGCATCCGGTGCAATGGAAAAGAAAACGTTTACTGAGTATGCACAATCG
>CAIRTT010000432.1 GCA_903881535.1 uncultured Armatimonadota bacterium | reverse complement strand
TACTGCGTCGAGTGCTTGAGTGTCTGCTGTCGTCGGCTTTATTTCTCCTGCGAAGAAGTAAAACGGAATGGTTTTTTCACCACGGACGGTATTGCGGACATGAAGATAGAATGTCTTTCCAGACTTTGCTGAAACATGGCTATATGCCATTGGGAATAGTCCTCCTAAAACAAATGGTAGTAAAATCACCGGATTTTATTGACATGTTTACACTACCATGGGCGCATTGTAACCACGAAATTCTACTGTTGCAATGAACCTTTTTTATAGTTTTGCGTAACGACGGATGATGAACGAATGATCGAATTTCAAACTACCTATTTCTCAGCCGCTGTCGGTCTTCAACTTGGAGCTCGAATTTTGGTCCCAGAATCTGGTCCAACAGGGAAATCGACGCTTTATCTTTTGCATGGACTTTCTGATGACCACTCAATCTGGCAGCGTCGATCATCCGTTGAACGGTATGTAGAACCCTGTGATGCTGTCGTCGTGATGCCTTATGGTGGTCGCGGATTTTATACAAACGCAGAACATGGGGCTAGATGGGGCGATGCAATAGGCTGTGAGCTGATAGCAAAGGTCGAAGACTGGTTTGGTGTTTCTACATCTCCGGAACATCGCCATATCGCCGGCCTGTCAATGGGAGGCTATGGCGCCTTTAGACTTGCGCTTTCGAATCCTGGAGTCTATTCCCATGCTGCTAGCTTGTCCGGAGTCATGATGATCGGTTCTCAACCGTTGAATAATCCTCTCCGAAGCCCTGAGTTTGACGAAGAGTTACGTCGTATTTTTAGTGAAAACCCTGTGGGGACAAATCACGATTTGTTGCACTTGGTAACACAGTGCAGCGCAACTGATCAGCTGCCAAACCTGTGGATGGACTGTGGTACATCTGATTTTCTCTTTGACGATAATCAAACGTTTTTCGCAAAGTTACAGGAGATGAACATTGCTGTTCGATATGAAGTCAGCGATGGCAGCCACGACTGGCAATATTGGAACCGGTTGCTTCCAAGTGTTCTTCGCTGGATGGGGCTTAACCCAGCAGATTAGATTCCGATACCATCGCGAGCATATTTCGTAGGGCAAGGCCACGATGCGAAATAGCGTGCTTTTCTTCAGGACTGAGCTCTGCAGCAGTGATGTCGTACTTCGGTGCAACGAGAAAGATTGGGTCGTACCCAAAGCCACCCTGACCAGATGGGGAATAGCCAATTCGTCCTTCCATCGTTCCTTCAGAAACACCAATCACATTACCGGCCGCATCTGTAAGGGAAAGGGCACACACATAACGACATGTTCGCAGGTCATCTTGTGTTCCATCTAGAAGTTCAAGAGTCTTTTGAATCCAATCATCGGCAGTTGATCCTTGCCCTGCCCAACGCGCACTGAAAATACCAGGTGCACCACCCAATGCATCAATACAAATACCACTGTCATCCGCGAGGGCAGGTAAGCCCGTATACGCTGATGCAGCCTTAGCCTTAATGGTCGCATTCTCTAAAAATGTCGCCCCTGTCTCTTCAGGCTCTGGAATTCCCGGGAAGTCCAACATCGAACAAACATCTACCGGAAAGCCAGCCAACATCTGTTGCAGCTCATCAACCTTGTGTGCGTTGTGTGTTGCGAGAATCAGTCTTGTTTTGCTCAACGATTCATAGCCTTCAGCTGTTCGGCGAATAATTGGTCCATGCCAACTTGGGCTACATCCAGGAGTTTATTCATCATCACCCGGTCATACGGCAAACCTTCCGCAGTTCCTTGGACCTCGACGTAACGTCCATCCGCAAGGGCAACTACATTCATGTCGACCTGTGCACGACTATCTTCTTCGTAACAAAGATCCAAGAGGGGCACCCCACCGACAACACCCACACTTACCGCAGCAATCTGGCTGGTGATGAACTTGTTGGACATCCCCAAATTTTTAACTGCAAGGCAAAGTGCAACGTAAGCCCCGGTGATTGATGCACAACGGGTACCACCATCAGCGCCAATGACATCACAGTCCAGGATGATTGTTCGCTCGCCAAGCCGTTCAAGGTCAACAACTGCGCGGAGGCTGCGACCGATCAGGCGTTGAATTTCAATGGTTCTTCCATTGGGTTTCAGGCGGTCACGTTCGTTACGGTCGCGGCCTGACCGAGGCAGCATCGCATACTCACCCGTAAGCCAACCGCTGCCTTTACCCTTCATCCAGCCAGGAACACGTTCCTCGATCGTTGCTGTACAAAGAACACGGGTATCGCCAAGATTAATCTGACAACTCCCCTCCGCAAATGGCATCGCATTAGGAATGATTTCAAGGTTGCGTAGGTCCAGCGGTTCACGATTGTCAAGTCTAAGCATTATAAATCTCCGGTCCTGCCTAAGAATATGCGGCAACGAATACACATTATTTTACATCTGTGAGAAACCACACGTGCGGCAAACTACGGAAATAATTGTCAACTCAAGGGATCTGTTTTGTGAACCATTTGCGTATGTAAATGTCACCGAACATCCGTCGATTCTGTTTCCATCGTCAATGAGTCGTGGATGAAAGTTGAATGGTTCAACATTGCAAGCGATGGATACCGTAAGACCTGGACCAATGGCAAGTGTCGGAAGAAACATCGTGTTCAGCTCGAATCCAAGCGATAGACAAAGCTTTAGCAGTTCGATCCGACGAATTGACGTTCGACCGCCGCTCAAGAGAATTGTCTGGTTGTGATTTCCTAGTCTCGTTAGGCTAACCTGCGTCCCGTAATCAGGCAAAATGGAGACAGGTATCCAAAACCGATAATCAGGAATAGTCAAGCCAACCGCACCCAAAATTTCAGTGCGCGCATCCGGAGGAATATCCCTAGATAGTTGAAAATGCGTTTCAATACCCAATCGGTTGGATGAAATTGCAGGCTGCACACAGGAGTGTATTCGAAGCACCCTTGTAATTGTACACAAACGCTCCTAATATTGGCTCGTAGAAGGGGGATGTGCCACGTGAAGATGCGTGTTGTTCGACCCATCATTTTTGCATTGTTAGCTACAACTCTCCTTGCCATATCGCCCGCGATTGCCAAGGCTGACAAGATCAAACTGGTTGTCTGGGGGCTCCAATCTGGCAAGGAAACGGCAGGTTTGGATGCTCAAATAGCTAAATTTGAGCGACTGAATCCTGACATCGATGTATCAAACCTGTCCATCGGCGCTGGGAAGATGAATCCTCAGAAGCTGATGACCAGTATTGTCGGCGGTGCTCCTCCGGATGTTATTCATCAGGACAGATTTACTGTTGGAGACTGGGCAAGTCGTGGCACGTTCATGCCATTGGACGGTTTTCTTGCCAAAGAGTCCGGTCCTGAGTCCATTAAGGAATCTAACTACTATCCAGCAGCTTGGAAGGAAGCTGTGTATCAGGGGAAGGTCTTTGCAATTCCAACCGGTATCGACGACCGGATGTTGATGTACAACCGCAAGGTTTTTCGCGATGCAGGACTTGATCCTGATAAGCCACCACGCACATGGGAAGAGCTGCGTGCGATGGCGAAGAAAATTACATCCCGAAACGCGGATGGAACATATAAGCGCATCGGCTACGTTCCGCACCTGAGCACCTACGGAAACTCCTGGTTTTACATCTACTCTTGGATGAACGGCGGGTCATTTATGACCCAAGATGGCAAAACTTGTACGCTCAATACTCCTGAAAATGTTGAGGCCTTGCAGTTTCTGGTAGACCTCTATAACGATGCAGGTGGCTACAACGCAGTCAATGTGTTTCAGTCAGGCTTTCAAAGTGGTGAGCAAGATCCATTCTTCATCGGCAAAATCGGGATGGTTATTCACGGTTCGTGGGTTATCCCAAATATTGCACGATATGCCCCTGACCTTGACTTTGGCGTAGCGCCACCGCCCGTACCCGAAGCCCGCCTAAATGGAACGGGACGCTTTAAGGGGATGGACCCGCAGCTGACGTGGACAGGCGGCTACTCGTTTGCGATTCCTCAGGGAGCCAAACAACCAGAGGCTGGCTGGCGTTTTATCAAGTTCATGCTTAGCGAAGATGGCTACCGTACCTACAACATCGCCGCAAAAGCTTACAACGAGCGCCTTGGACGTCCGTATGTCTTTGGACTTACGGCAAATGCCAAGATCAACGATGTACTGTTGAAAGAGTTTCCTCCAACCCTGACTAGGCTTTATGCCGCACAAAAGTCTTACATCGACATCCTTCCCAAAGCAAACTACCGCCCAGTAACCTTTGTTGGACAGACGCTGTGGGATGCACACGTACGTGCAATGGAACGTGCTTCGCTTGGAGAACAAAAGCCAGAGGTGGCCCTCGCAGAGCAGCAGGCTATTGTTCAAAAGGCACTCGACAAAGCAGAAAAACGCGACCGCCTGCCACTGTTTAACGCGACAGTTCCCCTCGTTATTATCGGCCTGATCACGGTTGCTGGACTTGCGTATGGCTTTGTTCGGATGCGAAAAGAGCTCGGCAATTCCCGAATGGCAAAGCGGGATGCGCTGGCTGGTTACCTAATGGCCGGTCCTTGGATTGTTGGTTTCATTCTCTTGACGCTTGGGCCAATTGTTGCGAGCGCATTGCTTGCGTTCTGTGACTACGATGTGCTTCACGCACCGCGATCGGTAGGCTTTGGTAACTTCCAAGAACTGTTTGTGGATGATCGTGAGCTGCTTGTAACGGCACTTACTAACGTCCTTTACACAGCGTTCATCGGGATTCCACTCGGTATGTCAACCGGTTTGTGCATAGCGCTGCTCCTCAATCAAAAAGTCAAAGGAATGGCTTTTTACCGGACAGCTTTCTACATTCCGAGCATCGTTCCCGCCATTGCATCGGCAGTCCTCTGGATGTGGGTGCTTGCGGGTGATCCAAACAAAGGCCTTATCAACGCTCTGTGGAAGCAGACGTTCACCGTTTGGTTTGACATCGTGCCACCTGGTTGGTTCGGTGTACCAGAATGGTCAAAACCAGGCCTTATCGTACAGGGACTGTGGGGCGCTGGCGGCGGGATGATTCTCTGGCTTGCTGGATTGCAGGGTATCCCTGTATCCCTTCAGGAAGCAGCAAGCATCGATGGAGCAGGTACTCTTTCGAAGTTCAAAAATATCACGCTGCCTCTCCTTAGCCCGTACATCTTCTTCAACCTCATCATGGGAACAATCGGAGCAATCCAAGAGTTTGACCGTGTTTACGTGATGGCGGGAGGGGATGGTGGCTCAGGGCCGGGTGACAGCTTGCTGATGCCAGTGCTGTTGCTGTTCAACAACGCATTCCGCTACTTCAAAATGGGGTACGCCTCGGCACTCGCCTGGATCATCTTTGTTGTTATCCTAGTGCTAACGCTTCTCCAATGGGCTGGCCAGAAGAAGTGGGTTCACTATGAGGGAGATGCAAAGTAATGCAGCAATTAATCTGGTTGGTTGCCATCGCTGGTGCATTGGTTGCGTTTGCATTCGCTATCGGAGCGCTCATAGCGACGGTTCGTAAAAAGTCTATAGCAACGAGCGCTTTCGCTGTGGCTTTGCTAGCATCGCTTTTGATTCTCGCATTCGGCGTACGACATAACATCGTTCTCATTGCTGGAGACATTGTTGCTTGCGTTGTTGCCATTCGAATATTGAAAGCGACAACTCGAAATAAGGATCATGCGTCAGAGATTGTCCGGCTCTCAGCGACCCATATGGTCCTCTTAGCAGGAACATTCCTGTTTGTCATTCCATTCGCATGGTTGGTTTCGACCAGTCTGAAGAGTGATGATGAACAGGCTGTTTTTCCACCCGTCTGGATTCCTACGCAGCAAATACTGGTTCATTCGGTGAAACGCCCCGATGGTACCTCTGGCCGTCTGTCGACGCTGAAGGACGGCACAAAGGTAGTTGAGTTCGAAGAATTACCATCTGGGGATATCAAGGTCGCCCCTCTTATGGAGGATGGCAATGTTGACAAGTCAAAGGTCACCACAGCAACGCGAAGCGAACTGACAAAAGTACGACGCATTGAGCCACGCTGGATGAACTACGTTGAAGCGCTGATGTATCTGCCACCAGAAACTTACTATGGCTGGACATTTCTAAAGAACAGCTTGATCCTAACCATCCTCAGCGTGCTTGGTACGGTTCTTTCATCATCGATGGTCGCTTACTCCTTTGCACGGCTAAAATGGCCAGGGCGTGAGGGCTGGTTCAAGGTGATGCTTGCAACGATGATGATTCCAGGTGCGGTCACCCTCATGCCGCAGTTCCTTATCTTCCGGTCGCTAGGCTGGATTGACACGCTAAGACCACTCTGGGTGCCTGCATTCTTTGGCTCCGCGTTCAATATCTTTTTGCTGAGACAGTTCTTTCTGGGCATCCCGAATGAACTTGAAGATGCAGCCAAGATAGATGGATGTGGACCATTTACAACCTATTGGAAGGTGATGCTTCCGCAAGTCAAGCCGGCGCTTGCTGCAATTGCCATCATGGCAGTACTCGCAGCATGGAATAACTTCCAGGGACCACTCATCTACCTGAGCAGCCCTGAGCAAATGCCGATGGCCTATGGACTTCAGCTGTACCAGCAGGATCATGCGGGAGAACCAGGCTTGATGATGGCTGCATCCACGATGGTCGTTCTCCCAATCGTAGTCTTGTTCTTCTTCTCGCAACGCTACTTTATAGAAGGTGTGTCGCTGTCAGGACTCGGAGGACGCTAATACACTTGAACGTGGAAACTAGCGTGGTATAATCCTCTGCGTTCGGGGGATTAGCTCAGCTGGGAGAGCGCTTCAATGGCATTGAAGAGGTCAGCGGTTCGATCCCGCTATCCTCCACTCGAACCGGGTAATTTTTATTACCCGGTTCTTTGTTTAAGAGGCAAACGATAATATGTCCCGATCTCTAATCTGGTTTCGAAGATCACTCCGGCTAGATGACCTACAGGCATTTCGTAAACCTGTGGAACGAGGCGATCAAGTCGCATGCGTTGTTGTGCGAGACAGCCGCTACAGAAACGGGACGGGTGCGTTTGCGGCGCGTACCGAAATGTTCGACGATGCCCTTGCATCCCTTGCACAGGATCTCAAGGTTCTGGGTGGAAAGCTCTTCGTTCTCGATGGCCAACCGGAACTTGAGATTCCACGCTTTCTTTCCCGACATGTGATTACGGATCTGTGGTTCTCCGATGAAATAGAACCAGAAGGCAGAAAACGTGATTCCACAGTGTGTCATGAGGCAGAGCGGTTAGGGGTTACGGTCCACGCGTGTACAGACCAATATCTTTATGCTCCTGATGCTTTTGTGACGGGAACGGG
>CAIRTT010000431.1 GCA_903881535.1 uncultured Armatimonadota bacterium | reverse complement strand
TGAGGTCTGGTTTGTAGTCAAAGGTGTCGAGGTGGCTTGGCCCGCCATTCATAAAGAGCTGGATGATGCGTTTCGCCTTTGGGGCAAAGTGCGGCGCCCGGATGGCAAGCGGGTCTATGGGCGGTTGGGCAAGGCCATCGTCGGCGAGGATGCCAGCAAGTGCCACGGCACCAAGTCCGCCCCCGGTTTGCATCAGGAAATCCCGACGTGAGACGAATGGTTTGAGTTGTTTGTTGTAGATCGGATCCATAGGAGCTCTCTATTCCACGAACAGGACGCGGTTGGACATGATGAGCGCTTGGGCAAACGCCGTTAGGGCAGCGCTGTCAGGAGGAGTATCGCCAAGGCCTGATTTCCGTGCGATTCCAAGCTCAGTCTCAGATGGTTTACGTTGCAGGACTTGTTCATACAGCTTGGTGACGGCTGCGGTGCCGGTTATTTCCTGCCTACAGATAGCAGTCAAGTCCGTCGTAATACGCCCCGAAAAGGGGTGATTCAGGAGGAAGAGAGCTTGCTGTGCGGTGGTGGTTTCGTGGCGCTCGGGTGTGTGTTGGTCGGGGTTTGCAAAGTCGAATGCGCGAAGAACTCCTGGGATGAACTGGCGGTCAATCGTTGCATAGAGCGTCCGGCGTGCTGGGAGGCTTGATGGGAAGAGGTCTGTGGAGCGGCCGCCGCGTTGTACATTTAGGGAGCCACTGACAGAAAGCAGGGTATCTCGCAGCTGTTCGAATGTCAGCCTCCGGATAGGCATGTGCGAAAGCAATGCGTTATCTGGGTCTTTTTTATTAGCAATCGTTGCTGCTGTTGATGCTTGTTGGTAGGTTTTTGTTTGGAGGATGGCTTCAATAAGCCACTTGGTGGACCAATTGTGTTGGATGAACTCAGCCGCAAGATAGTCAAGGAGTTCAGGGTGGCTGGGAGCAACACCGCGGGTTCCGAAGTCACTCTGGGATGCGACCAGTCCGCGCCCAAATAGCATCCCCCAAATGCGGTTGACATACACGCGGGCTGTCAGCGGGTTGCTGTTCGAAATGATGCTCTCTGCGAGCTCACGCCGGCCTGGCGCGTTGACGGCTGTAGGGTAAGAACAGGCCTGCAAGGCGGTCAGAAATGCCGCAGGTGCGGGGCCACTCGGTAGGCGGGGATCGCCACGTCGATAGATGCGCTGCGGTGCCTTTCGCGGCGTTTCGATAAGGGCCATCGCATGGTCTGGCGCCGCTGGGCTGTCGGCATCCAGTGTGTCAACAGCCATCTTCAGGCGGTTGAGGTCGACGCGTGTTGGTTCATCAAAGAGCCATTCGAGCTCGTTCATTGCGGTCGCGGGGACGGTGAACACCGAATCCGATGCGTAGATAAATTGTCGCAGCTCTTCCGAATCTGTATCGAGTACCGCAGCTGGTCGTGGCTGTCCTGTGCTCTGCGCATCGGCGGCAGCAAGGATTTCGCCAAAGATTTTGCCTGCGGCCTCATCCGTGGAGTCGGGTTTTAGGTTTGCCAGAAGAGCATCCACGATGCGACTGTTGAACTGGTTCCGGTAGGTGGCATCGGTGCGTAACCGGGTTAGCACACTGGGCGCTTGCGCCTTGAAGCGTGCATCATCACCGATGCCAAGGACATCCCAAAGCATAAAGATGCGACTCTTCCGCGAAACGGCCTGGTCGATTTGGGTCTTTAGGCGGCGGACGACGAAGGGATTGATGTCATCTTTTCCGAGGATGATGTAGAAGTCGGCGCTTGGCAGGGATGCAACATTTGGGACGGCTTCCATGTAGCGCGGCAGCTGGCTCCGTAGTCTGGATGCAAGATTTCCGCGCTCGGTCTCAACACGCTTCGAGAATGCGGTTAGTGCCGCCTGACGCTTTGTCGTGTAGGTTTGTTGTGCTTCGGGCGTTCCGGAAAGCGGTCCAATCTTGACATTGATGTCGGCTGACTGTGCGAGGACACCGTAGAGCGCGTAGTAGTCTTTGGTCGGAATCGGGTCGAATTTGTGGTCATGGCACCTTGCGCACGAAACTGTCAGGCCTTGGGTGGTGCGCATGATGACATCGATACGGTCATCGATAACATCCGGGATGTTGTTGACAAACCGCCGCCCAACGGTCAGAAATCCGAGCGCAGCGAGGTCTTTTGTCGGAGTTGCGGGGTAGCGGTCCGCTGCCAGCTGGAGGCGGAGAAAGTCGTTGTAGGGGAGGTCGCGGTTAAAGGCATCGACGACCCAGTCGCGGTACGTGTACGCGAAGGCGTAGCGGCGCTCCTCCGTGTAGACATAGCCCTTTGTGTCCGCGTAGCGCGCGAGGTCCAGCCACTTTCGTGCGAAATGCTCACCAAATCTTGGGCTTGCGAGCATCTCCTTGATGCGTTTGCTTGTTGCACTTGGGGAGCGGTCGCCTTCAAAGGTTTGGACAGCCTCATAGGTCGGGGGGAGGCCTGTTATGTCGTACGACATCCGGCGGAGGAGGGTGTAGCGATCAGCAGGCTTTGCCGGTGTCAGGCCGCTCTTTTTCAGGCGGGCTTGGATGAGACGGTCGATGACACTTGATGGTTTTTCGCTTTTGGATACCAACTTGAGAGGCGCGAGTGGCTTTAGCGACCAGAGCTCAGTTGGTGATGATGTCTTCCTGAGCGCGGCTGGGAATGGGGCACCAGAATCCAGCCACGCCAAAAGGGTGGCGGTTTGCTCGGTGTTAAGTGGCTTGGAAGGTGGCATTTGTTTGCCACCGGGTGTTGGTGTCAGGACGCGTTTGATGCGCGTGATGCGCTGGGATTTTTGCTCTTGTGTACCGGCAAACGCGATGTCAAGTCTGATACCAGCGCGTTGTATAGATGGACCATGACAGGAAACACACTCAGCATGCAGGAGTGGCCGGACACGTTGTTCGAAGTGGTCGGCAGGCAAAGGTTGTCGCTGTGTCTGAGCCGAAGCCAGTGTCACCGCTGTCAAGAAAATCAGGAGACTATGGATCAGTTTCATCATTGAAAAGGTGTGTCCAAACGCCGTACCAGTAACAATCGTGAGTATACCGGGGTGATGTGGTCGCCTTTGTTCGTGATGTAGTTACGGAGTCCCAATCCTTACGATGACTACAGTGTCTTGACGCGGTCATCCATACTGCGACCAAGCCACTCAATCAGCGGATCGATGACCACTGCCGCTGGTTTTGTCTTGCTCCGCAGCAACAGCGTTTGCGTCCCCGTTGACAGCTTGTGTGTTGACATCGCGATCACATCCCCGATGTATTCCTTTTTGTCGGATGCACTGGTGAGGGCGAATTTGACATCTCCAGCAAATGGCTTTGCCGTCTCTTGCCCCTTGGCATCTGAATAGTTAGCGCGGGTTTCGACTTTGACCGTGGTTTCCCAGAGACCATTTGCACCCTGTTTTACAGCTGCATCCGTAATCTTGAAGTCTGTAAGCGTGATCTTTTCAAACGCATCCTCAATCCACTCTCGCTGCTCTGGAAGACGTTGCTTGAGGAGATTCACGAGGTCTGACCCGGTGCAGTACGGAGGCTTCTGCAGCGCATTTTTGCGGGCAAACTCAGCAATAACGCTGTTCAGCTGTTCCTCTCCCACGCGGCGCGAAAGGGCTGTGAAGATTAGCGTTCCTTTTGAGTAGTGGATGTACTGCTGATGCTGACACAGCGCCAAGGGGTTCTCACCGATACGGTCACTTGAGCGACCACGGAGATAGCGCTCAACACTTTGCATTAAGTAGCGGCGCTCACCCGCGATCGGCAGCTTTTTGGACAATATCCGCCCAGCAGTATAGTCGGCGAGGGCCTCTGAGAGCATTTCGCTTCCAGCTGCATCCGCTCCAATCACCTGATGCGCCCACCACTGGTGCGCGGTCTCGTGCGCCGTCACGTAGAAAGGCGTGTCCATGCCACGTCGATCTTTGTCGACATTGAGAATAAAGCCAATGCCCTCCGAATAAGGCACTGTGTTCGGGAATGCCTGTGCAAACGTGGCGTATGCTGGAAACTCCAAAATGCGTAGCTGGCGATACTGATAAGGCGTGTAGTTCGCCTCGCAGTAGGCAAGGGATGCCTTCATACCCGCCATCATCCGCTCGATATTCCACTTATGCGGCGCATGGTACAGAACCTGAAGCGCAACTTTACGGCCATCCGGGGCTGTCCACGTATCCTCAATCGTT
>CAIRTT010000430.1 GCA_903881535.1 uncultured Armatimonadota bacterium | reverse complement strand
GACAAAATGCTCCAGGCCAGAATCCTACCGCGTACGATCTATGACCAAACGAAGCTATGGAGAAATGGCAGTTCTGATGAGTTGTTGATGGCTCGCGCTTGTGGCCTTGTGTTCCTTATCAACAAAGTTTCCCAGCAAAACAGAGAAATCGGAATCAAGGCTAATGTCGATACGCTTGCTGATCTCTTAATTGAAGATCTATCTGCTGGGAGCGCAAATCTCCGTCTAAAACTTCAAACTCTTTTGGACGCTTGTCAGCTGTTAATGAAAGTGGACGACCAATACCGCATTCAAACGGAAGAAAGCACTGCCTGGACCAATGAGTTTTATGCTAATAAATCAACTCTAGCAAGCTCGGCACATGTAATCGAAACGGAACGCGACCAGCGGCTAAAGCGGACTTTGAGTAAAGCTGTCGCGATACAGTCGATACCCCATGGAAAGTCCAAGGTCGCCCGTCCAGTTCACATAGCATTTGGAGCCACTCTGGACAAGGATGCTCAGAGCAAACTTACAGTTTGGGTAAGAGATGGTTGGAGTATCGAACGAGACTCTGCAATAGCGGACATTCGTCAATTAGGCAATGATTCTCCGGTGATACTGCTCTATGTTCCAAAAGTGGAAAGTGATGGACTGCGATCTAAAGTCATTGAATATATCGCGGCGAAGAATACTTTAGACAAACGTGGGCATCCCAACAATCCCGAAGGGATTGAGGCAAGAGCAGCCATGGCGACGATTCAAGATGAAGCAGAGAATCGAATCGGAGAACTCATCGATGAGGCAATATCACGGGCACATGTATTCCTTGCTGGTGGACAAGAATTTACGGGTAACACCATAGCCGACAGTGTAAAGGATGCCGCGAAATCAGCTTTGGTTCGCTTGTACAAGCATTTCGATATCGCCGATTCAGATCAATGGTCAAAGGTCGTAGACAGGGCGCAAAAGGGTGATGCCAATGCGCTGCAAAGCGTTGGTCACGAAGGAGAGTATCAAGAACATCCGGTATGTAAGAAAATACTCGAAAGCATAGCTGGGGGTAAATCCGGTACTGCGGTCCGTAGCTTATTTGAAGCGAGTCCATATGGTTGGTCGCAGGATGCGATTGACGGTGCGCTTTATCTCCTCACGCTTACCGGAGCATTACGGGCCGTTGCCGAAGATGGCACTGCGGTGACATATAACAAGCTAGAACGAAAGGCCATCGGAAAGTGTCAGTTCAAGTTAGAGTCAACTACGATCTCGACACAGGAACGAATAGCTATTCGGAAATTGTTTTTACTACTCGATGTTTCTGCAACATCAAACAGCGAAACTGCCAGCGTAAATGACTTTTTAGAGGCCCTAAGGGTGTTAAGGAATTCAGCGGGTGGTGAAGCACCGTGTCCAGAAGTTCCCAATCCTGCCCTTATTACTGATCTAAGGAGATCAGCAGGAAACGAGCAGCTGAAGTCCATTTATGATAATCGCGCGGTATTAACCCAGTGGATTACTGACTGGAATCGGCTTAATAAACAAATTGCGGAGATTCTGCCTGTTTGGCACTTAGCAGAGACACTTGCGGCTTCCGCGAGTTCGCTACCGGATGCCAGCGTGCTGATTACTCAAATCAATGCAATCCGTGACTCTCGACAGCTGTTGGCTTCACAAAATTCGCTACAGCAGCTCGTGGATAGTCTTACCCAGATGCTTAGGACAGAACTGAATGCATTAGGTGCTAGGTACACTGCGGAGCACGCCGAATACTTGGATTTGCTGGACCAAGAACCTAACTGGCGTGCCCTTGAACGAGAGCAGCGACATGACTTGCTTGTTGCTCAGATGTTGAATGACGCTGCAATGCCGAAAATCGAAGTCGAAACTGCAGATGACATTGTTAAGACCCTATCTGTTTGGCCTCTATCCACGTTGACGACCACAATAGCGGCTCTACCTGGTCGGTTTGCAGAAGTTTCTAACGCTGCTGCAAAGCTTCTTGAACCAAAAACTCAGCTCCTGCGATTGTCCTCGGCAACGATTAAAACGGAACAAGAACTTGACGCATGGCTTCAACAAACACGTGCGACTATTCTTGAAAAGCTAGCTAACGGTCCGGTTAAGATTTAGGGCTACTCGTTGGTAATCGGCCAAGCAGAACTACCTTAATGTGGTCTGTTTGGCTGATTTTCGACAACTGCCGCTACACGGGGCACTACGTCAATGTTCTCTCGATCAAACTTCCATCTATGTGAGGTCAACTCTAATGTCGAACAATCCACTTCCAAGGCCACTTCGCAACCAACTTGAACGTTCAATCGCTGCGGCGCGTAAGACCGCAGAACTAGCGGCGCGTACCGCACTAAATCAACTGGCAGTAAGGGAAGCACAGCCGTTTGCTTATTTGTCAGAAGAGCAGCGTCTGCTTCGCCGAAGACTGCGCGCGCATGCAAGACAGCTAGGCGATGCGCGAAACCCTGTACACGAGACACAAGAGATCAAGCGACTTGTTGAAGAGGTTGGTTATGAGCACTGGCACCGGATGCTTTTTGCACGCTTTTTAGCTGAGAACAATCTCCTTATGTTCGATGGTGTTCCGATTACCATTGCCGAGTGTGAAGAGCTTGCCGCAGATGAAAACATTTCAAGCGCATGGGAGTATGCAGGCAAACTAGCCACGACTATGCTTCCGCATGTATTCAAGGAAAATAGTGTGGTCTTTGACCTTGAATTTGCCCCGGAGCATGTCCAGAAACTAGAAGAAATCCTCAGTTCGCTGCCGCGTGATGTTTTCCTCGCAAGCGATAGCCTTGGCTGGGTTTATCAGTTCTGGCAAGCTGAGAACAAAGACCAAATCAACAAGTCTGGCAACAAAATCGGTGCGGATGAACTCCCAGCAGTAACTCAGCTCTTCACCGAAGACTACATGGTCGACTTCTTGCTCGACAATACTCTTGGTGCCTGGCACGCAGGCAAAGTTCTCGCAGCAAATCCGAGCCTGGCGATAACTGCACAGACTGAAGTTGAAGTCCGTGAAGCAGTAGCGCTACCTGGATGTGATTGGAGTTATCTACGCTTTATCAAATCCGATGACGGAATCTGGGTGCCGGCAAGTGGTACTTATGATGGCTGGCCGAAGACAGCCAAAGAACTGAAGTGTCTCGATCCGTGTATGGGAAGCGGTCACTTTATCGTCTCAATGTTCGAGCGCATGGTGGCTCTTCGTACAGCAGAAGAAGGACAGGATTTACCGGAGACTGTCGCGGCTGTCATCGCTGAAAATATCCATGGTCTTGAGCTTGATGCACGTTGTACACAAATCGCAGCGTTCAATCTTGCCCTGACCGCCTGGCGCAAAGGTGGTTACAGCCCGCTTCCAGTAATGCACCTCGCATGTTCTGGACTTGCACCCAATGCAAAGAAGTCGGATTGGCTGGCACTTGCTGGCCAGAATGAGCGCCTGCGTAACGGTATGGATCGCCTCTATCAGCTCTTTGAAAATGCTCCTTTACTTGGGAGTCTCATAAACCCACGGACCGTCAAGGGTGACGTACTTGGTGCTGGATTCGACGAGCTCCACCCACTACTGACCAAGGCATTAGACCGTGAGGCAGTAAACGAAAGCGAACTCGAACTCGTTGTCACTGCACAGGGTATTACCAAGGCTGCCGAGATTCTCGCCGAACATTTTACGCTTGTAGCTACTAACGTGCCCTTCTTAACGCAGATAAAATTCTGTAGCGTGCTTCAGGACTTTGTTGAAGACTCGTTTTTTGAGGGCAAAGCAAATATTGCAACAGCCTTTGTGCAGCGTCTCGGTTCGTTCCTGAAATCGGGCCAGACCGCGGCTTTTGTGTCGCCACAAAGTTGGTGGTTTTTGAAAAGATACCTTCCGATTCGCGATCTATTACTCAAATCTACCTCGTGGAATCTGGTGGCACGACTAGGTGCTGATGCATTTCGGTCGCAAATCGGGGAAATTGTTGGTCTGACGATATTTAGCAGCACGTTGCCTTCAGTGAAACACTATGTTTCTGCACTTGATGTATCCGAGTTAACTTGTCCTGAATTTAAGGCCAAAGAATTAGGAATCGGGGTACTCAAATCATTCGGTCAATTAGCACAACGTGAAAACGCTATGTCAGTCGTGCTCTTTGATACCGTAGATCAACCGGGACTACTCAGCAATGTAAGCACCGCCTTGGCTGGGTGCATGACGAGCGATTCATCGCACTTCATTCGGGCGATCTGGGAAGTTGACCGATTTGGTTCTGATTGGGAGACCTTTCAATCCACCACGCCATCAACATGCTACTACGGAGGCATGAGCGACATTATCCTCTGGCAAAACGAATCTGGTGATTTAGCTTCACTCGCCGCCTCTGTCAACCATTTAAATCATGCTGCGCAGAACTGGCAGAGAGGGAAGCCAAACTGGGGAAAACGCGGAGTCGTTTTGAGCATGATGGGACAATTTCCTGCATCGTTGTATACGGGTTCGATTTATGATTCGAATTGTTGCGCAATCATACCGTTTGACGAGTCACAGCTCCCGTCGGTATGGGCATACTGCCAATCTGCAGAATTTGATAGAAATGTTCGAGGAATAAACCAAAATAGAAAGGTCGAGGTTAGAACACTGTTGTCAGCGCCCTTCGACCAATCTTATTGGCAGAAGGTCGCTGCGGAGAAATATCCACACGGTCTACCAAAACCGTATTCGAACTACCCAACGCAGTGGCTGTTTAACGGACATCCATTTGGCTCTGACAACCCGCTCCACGTAGCCATTGCACGTTTATGTGGTTACCAATGGCCTAGGCAGACTGGCTCGAGTTTTCCTGATTGTCCTGCGCTAGAACCCGATGGGCTCGAAGCGTTGGCAGATTCCGACGGAATTGTCTGTATCCCAGTTGTTGGGCAGGAACAGGCGGCAGCTGATCGCCTGCTAAATCTCCTGGCGCAAGCCTACGGTGACAAGTGGAGCAACGCTGAGCTTGAATCTCTGCTGTCAGCAAATGATTGTGCTGGGAAAAGGCTAACGTCCTGGCTTCGCGACAAGTTCTTTGTCCAACACTGCAAGCTCTTCCACCACCGACCATTCATATGGCATGTCTGGGATGGCACACCAGATGGCTTTTCCGCTCTCATCAACTACCACAAGCTTGATTACAAAATGCTTGAAACGCTCATCTATACCTACTTGGGCGATTGGATTAGCCGTCAGCGTACGGACATCGAACTAAAGGTCGATGGAGCACAAGGGCGTTTGGCTGCTGCTGAGAATCTGAAGAAGCGGCTTGAGCTCATACTCCATGGGGAAGCGCCCTATGACATCTTCGTCCGCTGGAAGTCAATCATGGACCAACCAATTGGCTGGAACCCAGACATCAACGATGGTGTGCGGATAAACATCCGACCATTCATGTCAGTACCTGACATTGGTAAGAAGGGTGCTGGAATTCTGCGCGAGAAGCCAAACATCAAGTGGGATAAAGATCGTGGCAAGGATGTCGCAACTGCCCCCTGGTATCACCTTGGACCCACAGTTGGTGGGTCCTTGGGAGATCGCATCAATGACCACCACCTAACCCTGGCAGAAAAGAAAGCCGCAAGAGGGGAAGCATGACAGTACTTGCTGCACTGGTTCAGTCCATACGGGATTCAGCCAAGTTCAATCCACAGACGCACGTTGCACCATCTGTCATCTTGTGGCCAGATCACGAACGTCAATGGGAGTCTGTGATTCCTCGCCTACAAGCAGAAGTTCCTGAGCTGATGGTGCTCGGAAATCTGGATACGTCAAAGAAAACCGGCCCAGGAATATGGCTTCGCTGTGCAATCGCCAATCTCATTCCTGAGGTGCAACTAGGAGAGGCCACTAAGCCAATCATCTACTTACCCGGCGTGAGTCGCGCCGACTTTCGTGCTGTTGAAGAATCGCCTCTGACGCTGAAACCCATCATCGAGCTCCAGTATCGCGGAGCAATCTGGTCACATGTCAATGGTAAAGACTGGACCGTACCAGCCTTTTTGAAATCCGAGCATGGTGGGTTGCATCTCTCCTTCACAAATGACGCGGAAACGAAAGATGCGATGTTGTTGGCGCTTGAGTACGTGCTGGATCAGAACGTTGACCGCCTTAGAGGCAAACTGCTTGATAAAACGTACTTCAATGGCCTGGTTCAAGGTGGTGATTTGCCACGTGATGTCCTGACTTGGCTGAATCGTGGGGATGACTATCGCAGTGAGATCGGTGAACGAAGGTGGAAAGCATTCTGCGATGTCTGTAAAAGCTCGCTAGGCATCAATCCTGCGAATCAAACTGCACTTGATGCCTGCGTAGCCTTTGCATCAACGGATGGACCATGGCTACATATATGGAATCGCTATTGTGAATCCCCGCGCCTATATCCAAACATCCCGGATCGCATCCCAGCCTCCCGGGCCCCAAGGCAAGACATCTTTTGGCTAACATCCGAAGGGAACTTTCCAGGGTGGCCGCAGTGGAATGATGACCAGGAAGTTGAGTTGCGAAACCGGCTTGCAACTGTCGCAAGCATGCCATGGCATGAAGCACGAAATGTCGTAATCAGTTTAGAAGCTGACCATGCTAAACGTCGAAACACAGTTTGGGCTGAGCTGGGACGGGCCCCAGCGGCAAAGGCATTAGAGCAGTTAGCAGCATTAGCCATACATGTTGAGAACAAACTCAATGGCGGTGGAATTGCAGACATAACTGAGGGATATGCATCTACAGGTTGGAAAGTCGATGAAGCTGCCATGTTGGCGCTCGTGTCGACATCGGATATTGATTTAGATGACATCGTCCGTGAACTAGTGCGTGCTCTTTACCTGCCTTGGCTTGAAGAATCGGCACGGCACCTTCAGACACTCGTTTCAACAGATGGCTATCCGAATGCCGGGATAGGCAAGCTTGACCTGCCAACCTACACGTCTGGTGATTGTATTTTGTTCGTTGATGGTCTCCGGTTTGACCTAGGGAAGCGCTTGGCTGCACAGTTACAGTCAAACGGATGTCTCGTAGATGAAAACCCCGCTTGGTCTGCGCTACCGAGTGTTACTGCTACTGCCAAGCCTGCGATTAGTCCAGTCGCAGGGCTGATTGTCGGGGCAGAGGAAAGTGGTGACTTTGAACCCCAGGTACGGGAATCATCTGCAACACTGCGTGGTGGAAGTCAACTAAAGCGTCTCTTAACGGACAACGGCTGGTCGATTGTCGATAACGCGAATCAAGGTGACACCAGCAAACGGGGATGGTGCGAATTTGGAAACATCGACAGTGAAGGACACTCGTTAGGCTATCGACTTGCAAACTCTGTTGAGCGATTGATTCAAGAGATTGATGGCAGGGTTCGACAGCTGCTTCAACACGGTTGGAAGCGAGTGTTTATCGTCACGGATCACGGTTGGCTGATTATGCCTGGCGGATTGCCTAAGACAGAACTTG
>CAIRTT010000429.1 GCA_903881535.1 uncultured Armatimonadota bacterium | reverse complement strand
GATCCTTTGCAGGCAGCGCTTACCCCGGCGGAAACAAATGACGTGATTATGATTCGTCTGTCGGTTGCAGAGCTTGATGCCCTGACAGACATCGTGCTCAATGCGCCACCCACAAAGCTGGTTGATGATGAGATGGCTGAGCACTTGCTGCGTAAACTGATGCAACTACAGCGCGAAAAGCTCTTTACAAGTCCAGAGTAGGACTCGACTGTTAACGCGGCTTTGGGGTTCCCGCTCGGCATTTGTCAGAGCAGTAGAGGACGGTGTCCCAGACATCGTTCTCAATGCCCCGCGCACCAAGCTGGTTGATGACTCCATGGCTGAGCACTTGCTGCGCAAACTGATGCAGCTACAGCGCGAAAAGCTCTTTACTAGCCCCGAGTAGTTCTCGACCGTTAGCGCGGTTTTGGCGTTCCGGCGCGGCATTTGTCAGAGCAGTAGAGGACGGTTTCCCAGTCGCGCTCCCGGACATCGTGCTTAATGCGCCACCCACAAAGCTGGTTGATGACGAAATGGCTGAGCACTTGCTCCGAAGGCTGATGCAACTACAGCGCGAGAAGCTCTTTACTAGCCCCTAGTAGCGCTCGACTGTTAACGCGGCTTAGGGGTTCCCGAGCGGCACTTGTCAGAGCAGTAGAGGACGGTTTCCCAGTCACGCTCCCACTTTTTCCGCCACGTGAAATCGCGTCCGCATGCGGGGCAGCGCTTTACCGGGAGATCTTTCGGATTCCGAACGCCTTTTGAGAGTCCTTGCTTTCGATCAGGCACCCGTCACCGCCATCAAGCTGAGGTTTCGAAGACTTCCACCGACAACCAAAGGGCCTGTCAGCTCCCAGCCAAGGTTGAGGCTACTGATGGCGAAGAGGCGGCGATCCCGGCTCTTCGTGAGAAAACCAGCCTTCCATGCGGCTGCGAGGCCGGCATCGATCATCGGGAGGATGTCCCGTTGAAGCGTAAGCCACTCGCCATACGGAAACGTTTCCATCCCTGTAAAGTACTCGCGACCACTCGGCGAGTAAATGAACTTGCCACTCCCCGCAGTATCTCCGGCAGCGTGGCGCTTTGGCATTGCGTAGCGGGTGTCGACAAACGGAATCCCAAACCAGAGGAAGTCGCCGTAGCCGGGGTGGCCCTTCTCACGATTCTGGATGGTGATAAACGCTTGCCACTGGGCGGTATGCCAGTTTTCAAGACGAAGATCACCATTTGAACGAAATGGTTCGACTTTTGTCTGGCAGGCAAAACGCAGCTCTTTCAGCGTTGACAGAGGTGTCGGCTGTGCAAATTCCTGCTCTATCAAGAGGTGCGCCCAAGGAGCATCCGGTGCACGCAGTTTCCCATCGTATTCCGCGATGCCATCCATGTGCAGCTCTAGCGTTTGCGATTGCCCGGCCGTCCAGCGGATGGACTTGCCTTCTGTATCCCAGCGAAAACCGTTCGGGCCGAACTCTTGCATCCAGGACCATGACACATCGGATGTCGAATTCCACTGACGCAGCAACCACTCCGGCGTCGATGCCCCTGGCCAGCACATCAGCGCGGGCGGCATCCACTGTGGATCGTTCGGTGGTGTGACAAAGAAGCCATTCCGAAAACCGGGGTCACGCAACAGCTCCTGTGTCTTCATTGGATGATGTTCCTACTTGCCCTTGCGCTCATAGCGTGGGCGCTTTGCAGGAGGAACCGGCTTTGCCTTCGGTCCTTCAAGCAGCGCCTTTACGCCAGCTTCGAGCTGTGGGTCAAGTCCACGGATTTCATCCTGAACCGTGAGGTCCACGCGAACATCCACCTCAGCACCCGTGTGCTCCTCGTTCACACCATCCGTGATGCGGTACCAGCCGCGCAGCGGCATCCGGACCATGGAGCCATCCAGCAGTGGTGCAGCACCGGTGCTGATCACCGCTCCAAAGGTTGGTGTACCAATCACGGGACCGCGTCCGAGCTGCTTGAATGCATGGGAGAAGATCTCAGCATTCGAGTAGGCATTTTGGTTTGTCAGCAATGCGGCAGGCTTCAGCCATGGGTAGAACGGCAGGCGGTCAATTGGGTAGCCTGGTTTTCCGTTACGCCCGATGGTGTAGGCATGCCGTGGCTGATGCAGCATCGTCAGCAAGTAGTCTGCCGTTGATCCGCCACCATTGTCACGGACATCGATGAGGAGAGCCTGCTTGCCATAGCCTTCTGCGTAGAGTCCCTGCTCGAACTTGTCCTGACTCACGCCATCCATGCCCTTGATATGGAGGTAAGCAAGCTTGCCCCCTGACAGTTCATGGACACGATTCTTGCGGTTGTCAATCATCTCATCGTAGAGCAGCGCGGAAACACTTGCGTAGGAGCCCGCAATCACCGTACGTGGCGCACTTGTGCCATCCGCAAGGCGTATAGCGAACGTGACCTTCTCGCCGACCGTGTCTTCAAGCAAGGTATCGATGTCACTGGTTTTGTCGATTTCCGTGCCATTGATGGCTGTGATGACATCCCCAACCGCCACCTTCTGACCTGCCTTGCTTGCAGGGCTTCCGGCGATGACGCGTGCCACTTTCATCCCGGGACCAGTGTACGTTTCATCCCAAATGACTCCGAGGAAGCCAGTTGGCCCCGCTTCGGCGCCTTCGGAACGACCACCTGCCCCACCAGCCATGGATGGTGTGTAGCCGATATGACTTGAGTTGAGGTGGCCCATCAGGAGGCGGATGACATCGCCAAAGTCCATTGCATCGGCTGCGGATGCTGCCATCGGGCGGTACTTCGCATGTAACGCCTTCCAATCAGCACCGTGAAATTCGCCATCGTAGAAGCCATCGTTGAGCGCCTGCCAAGCTTCATCATAAATGGCAAGCTGCAGCGCTGCGCGGTCCCAGGTTGCCTTTCCACGGAAGGAAATCGGACGGACCTGGTCGGTTCCGGCGGCAATGACACCAATATTGCCAGCTCCGGCGAGGATGACCAGCGACTTGCCACCAGCGGTCCAGCCGCCTCCGCGTACACCCGGGGCTGCAATTTTGCGCGGCGGGGCCGGCGGCGCGCCATCCACGATATCGATCAGCTGGATATCCGCACCTTCATCCCCGGTCACCACCGCAACCGTCGTGCGCGCGTCTGTGCCGCCAGCAATCACACCGCGCACCGATGACTTTGCAGCAAGCAAGACACGGACACGCTCGTGGATGCCATCGGCATCCACTTCAACCAGCTTCTGTGCCGGGGCCGCCGCCGCGGGAGCTGGAGTTGTCGCAGGTGCTGCAGCAGCCGCTGCGGGACCACCCGTCGGACGCGCGCCAGCCTTTAGCTTTTGCCAGCCATCCGCTGTGCGCTCATCATCCTCTTTGCGGAGGTAGACCCACTGCGCGATATTGTCACGGGACTGGCCACGCTCGGAAATAAAGAAGAGCTTGGTGCCATCCGGGCTCCAAGATGCGCTTCCATCATTGCGTGGATGCTTAGTCACATTAAGAGGCTTCGCTCCCGCTTCGGCCTTCACGACCATCACTTCGCCGTTGTATTCCTCATCCTCATGGGTGTACGCAAGCCAGCGGCTGTCGGGCGACCAGCTGATATCGCTGATTTCATGCCCAACAGTGACAGTCTTCGAGTTTGTGCCATCGGCATCCGAGACAATCAAGGTTTGCTTAGCGCTGATATAAGCGAGCTTTTTGCCATCCGGTGAGAAGCGTGGAGTGCTCTCTGTCGCAGCAGTGTTTGTCAGGCGCTCGGTCTTGCGGGTGGCTGCCTTGGAGAGCTTTGGCTCGTCCTTGTCCGTGCTGGTCACGACGTAGATGTCCGGCTGGCCATCCTTGCGAGTGATGTACGCAAGCGTTTTGCCATCCGGGCTCCACGCGAGGTCGGCTTCGCGCTCAGGGGCATCGGAGACGCGCTGCGCTTTCCCACCGGTTCCCGCGGTGACGAAGACATCGCCCTGTGCAACGAATGCGACTTGATCGCCATCATCCGATGGGCTAGCTTCAGATGCGCCACTCGTAATGCTTCGTACATCCAGCGGATTCGTCCGGGAATCGACGGGTGCGGTCAGGGTTTGGATGCGCGGGGTTGCGCCTGGCTTGCCGAGGTCGAGGACGGCGATTTGGTCACCGACTTCAAAGACGACACGTGCACCACCGGATGCAACATTTGGGAAGCGAACGCCATCCCCTTTGAACGAGGTCAGCTGCTTTGCGCTACCGCCGCGGGTTACAGGCATCCGCCAGAGGTTATAGGTGCCATCCTTTTCGGATGCATAAATCAGCTCGCGGCCGCCATCCGTAAACTGTGGCCACAGATCCTGGCCATCAAAGTCGGTCAGCTGTGTTACATCCTTGGAGCCGATCGTGTGGATGTAAATGTCTGCAGATGCAGTCCCGTGGTAGCCAAGGCGTGGCCAGTCGTTTGAGCCACGGACAAAGGCGATGGTCTTGTTGTCGGGCGAGAGGGTTGCGCCGGCGGTGCGCTGGACAGCGATGACGGGAATAGGCCGGCCGGGCTTTGTGGAAACAGGGACGCGGTAGACGCCGGGGCCACTGCCAACATGCTCACGGATTTGGGTCACGAGGATCGACTTGCCATCCGGTGCCCAGCCGATGCCGACGGAGCCTCCGCTAAAGGATGTCAGCCGTGTTGGGGTTCCGCCATCGATTGGCATGATGTAGGCATCGTTGCGTCCAAGACGGTTGCTGGTGAAGAGGATATGCTTGCCATCCGGGCTGATGAATGGGCGTGCATCGTAGGCGGCGTGGACGGTGAGGCGCCGGGATGGCTGCTTTGAGTCGACATCGGTGGCCCACAGATCGCCTTGGTAGGAGAAAACGAGGCGGTTGCCATCCGGGGAGAGCGCCGGGTAGCGTGCGAAGGTGATGGCCTGCTGTGCCATCGCGGCCGCGGAAATGCTCACAACGGCGGCAACGGCAAAGGTGGTTTTGAGAAGGTTGCGCATAGCGCATTCTACCTGCTGAAAATGCTGTCTTTCCGGATGGGTAAGTTCACGAAAGCTGCTTTTGCATCAGAATCAGCGCGAGCACCTTCCCAAGCTTGCGGGCGACATTTTCAATGCGTCCACAGGGGACAAAGGCGTGTCCTTACTGGAGGCGGTGATACCTTTCATTCCAAGTCTGAAGGCCAAATCAGCTTCGCTTTAATCGAGCTGCTTTTGCATCAGAATCAGCGCGAGCACCTTCCCGAACTTGCGGGCCACATTTTCGATACGTCCACAGGGGACGAAGGCGTGTCGTTCGTGGAGGCGTATTGAGACATCGTTGCCTTCCGTGATCAACGCGACAACATTGGTGATGCCGTACTTTGGCGCTTCGCTCAATGTGTGCATCAGGAGGCGTTCGCCATAGCCATTTCCAGTGTGTTCTGGATGGACATAGAGCGAGTTCTCAGCGGTGTGGCGATACGCGGGCTTTGGGTTAAACGGTGAGAGGCTAGCGTAGCCGACAACCACTCCGCCGGCAACCAAGACCCAGCCGGGGTAAGGATTTTCAGAGTGCTTTTCAATCCACAGCGCTTGGTCAATGTCAGTTCGTGGAAAGAGATCGCACGTGGCAGTACTCGTTGCGACGTAATGGTTATAGATGTCGCGAAGGGCATCGGCATCACCGGGGGTAACACACCGGATGTTGCATTCAGAATCAGTTGTCAACATTGCTGCTGATTAAACAGCGGATTCGCAGATTCTGTCACGCTTTGCTAGCCTTTGTGTCCCGCAGTCAGTAGGCGACCGCGGTAGAATCTCTGGTAATTATTCGTGCGTGATGCATGTCGAAATGAGGCCATCCTTTGTCTGCGTTTGAAGCCCACCTCTCTGAAACTGACCCTGATGTGTTTGCGGCAATCCGCGGCGAGGATGCCCGACAGGCAGACAAACTCGAGCTGATTGCCAGCGAAAATATTGTCTCGCGTGCTGTTCGTGAAGCGCAGGGAAGCTCGCTAACAAACAAGTATGCCGAAGGCTACCCAGGCAACCGCTACTACGGCGGGTGCGAATGGGTTGATGTCATCGAAGACATCGCCCGTGACCGTGCAAAGCAGGTCTTTGGCGCCGAATACGCAAACGTCCAGCCACACTCCGGAACAAGCGCCAACATGGCGATCTACTTCACATTCCTGAAGCCAGGCGACACCGTCCTCGGGATGGACCTCTCCCATGGCGGCCACCTGACGCACGGCTCACCAGTCAACTTCAGCGGCCAGCTCTACAATTTTGCGTCCTACGGTGTAGATCGTGAGACAGGCTTGCTCGACTACGACAAGGTTCGCGAAACTGCGCATCGGGTCAAGCCGAAAATGATCACCGTGGGTGCGAGTGCGTACTCCCGTGCGATTGACTATGCGAAGTTCCGCGCCATCGCCGATGAAGTCGGTGCGTTCTTGTTTGCGGACATCGCCCACCCAGCCGGCCTCATCGCCACCGGTCAGCTCCCAAGCCCGGTACAGCATGCCCATGTGGTGGCAACGACGACGCATAAGACCATGCGTGGTCCCCGCGGCGGTCTGATCGTCATGGGTAAGGATTTTGAAAACCCATTTGGCCAGGTTGCGGCGAAGAGCGGCAGAACACTTCGAATGAGTGAATTGCTGAACCGGATGGTTATTCCAGGCGTTCAAGGCGGAGCACTCATGCACGTAGTTGCAGCAAAGGCTGTTGGCTTTGGCGAGAACCTGAAGCCTGAGTTCACTGAATACGCGAAGCAGATCATCCTGAATGCACAAGCGCTGTCAACGGCTCTGCAAGCCCGTGGCTTCACGATTTGTTCGGGTGGTACAGACAACCACCTCATGCTCATCGACCTCCGCAATAAGGGTGTCAATGGCAAAGATGCACAGTTTTCTTGTGATGAAGCGGGCATCACTTTGAATAAAAATGGTGTGCCGTTTGATGACAAGTCTCCGCTCATCACCAGTGGAATCCGTATCGGAACGCCGGCTGTGACCACACGTGGGATGAAGGAAGCGGACATGGATGTCATCGCGGGCTTTATCGACCGTGCCATCAATGGGCGTGCGGATGCTGCAGTGCTTCATGGCATCGCGGGTGAAGTCAAAGCATTCTGCGCTGGTTTCCCAATTTGGGAGTAAGTTGACAGAATCCGAGAGCCAGCGTCCAAGCTGGGATGAGTACTTTCTCAGTATCGCCCGTGAGGTCGCGACACGTTCCACTTGCCTTCGACGGCATGTTGGTGCGCTCATAGTACGCGACCGACGGATTTTGTGCTCGGGCTATAACGGCTCGCCGCCTGGTCAACCTCACTGCACGGATGTCGGCTGTCTTATCGAGGATGGCCGCTGTATTCGTACACTCCATGCGGAGCAAAATGCCATCACACAGGCGGCTCTGCATGG
This sequence comes from uncultured Armatimonadota bacterium, assembly GCA_903881535.1. Lineage (GTDB taxonomy): Bacteria > Armatimonadota > Armatimonadia > Armatimonadales > Armatimonadaceae > CAIRTT01. Next base: position 125 of record CAIRTT010000429.1, on the reverse strand, counting down.
TGTGAGTACTCAGGGTGCGACGCTTTACTGCACCTGCCGGCCATGTCATGTCTGCGCAAGGATGATTGTTGGAGCCGGAATCGTACGCGTTGTATTTTTCGGGGATGCTCCTGAAGGTTGGGCAT
>CAIRTT010000428.1 GCA_903881535.1 uncultured Armatimonadota bacterium | reverse complement strand
TGGCGTTGTTATTGGTGGTCGAATCATGGCTGAGAACGCTTTGGAAAATGCAAAAGCAGAGTTTGAGACCAATGTGTGGGGACCGCTCAATTTGTCGAAGAGTTTTGCGCCAGTTCTTGCAGCTAACGGAGGTGGTGCAATAGTCAATGTGTTGTCGGCGGTTTCGTGGATGTCCATAAAGGAGGTTTCCACTTATGCAATGTCGAAGTCGGCTGCCTGGTCATTGACAAACGGTTTGCGGCTTGAGCTCGCACGCCAAGGAACTCTTGTAGTTGCCGTGCATCCGGCATTTATTGATACCGATATGGCGGCCGGGGTCGATATGCCAAAGACGTCGCCATTCCAAGTTGTTGAACGAACACTTAATGGGGTTGAAGCCGGTCTGCCGGAGGTGTTGGCGGACGATACATCTGCTTTTGTGAAGAACAGTCTGCCGAAACATATTGAGACCTTTTACCCAAAGGTCGCTGCGCCGCGGCCGTAGAATTTAGTCAATATGTGTGGTCGTTTCGTTGGGGCGTTTAGTGCTGATGCACTAATGGGCGAGATGATAGATGCGCTGTCGAATGCGAGCATGACTCTTTCGCTGGAAGGCGACAGCCCGCTATTTCCTCCGAACTACAACACGGCGCCTACGCATATTGTGCCAATACTTCGACACGAAGATTCGGTTGTTGTTGTAGATCCGATGCAATGGGGTCTGGTTCCAGCATGGTCTAAAGATCCGTCTGTGGGTTCAAAGATGATCAACGCTCGTTCTGAGACCATCACTGAGAAGCCATCGTTTCGCCAGTCGGTGCCAGGTCGCCGTTGCATCATTCCAATGAGCGGATTTTATGAATGGGACCGCACGGATCCGAAACGTAAAGTTCCGTATTTCGTCACACGAGCTGATGGGCATCTGATGCTGGTCGCTGGAATATGGACACCGTCGCCGGCACTAGATGGTCGCCACACGTTTTCTCTGATTACTCGCGAGAGTGTAGACGACCTCTCGCATATTCATAGCAGGAGTCCCGTGGAACTTCACGCCGAAGATGCCCTTGAATGGATGTGTAATCCTGTTCCGCCGCTGGAACTATTTGAACCTGAGATACAACCGCGATTTGCGGCGAGGAAAGTTTCAACATTGGTAAACAGTGTGCGGAATAACTCTCCCTCGTTGCTCGATGAATTTGTTGACGTAGTCGAAGAGAAGGATCTGGACACTCTTTTTTAGAGTTGAGTCAACGCTTTGATTATTCGTTGAGCGTGAGATTCCAAGACGGATCGGTCAACAGTGGCTGCAGCATTTGCAAAATTAAGGTCGCTCATTGTCTGAGATGGAATCAGATGAATATGGCAATGGTTAATTTCGTAGCCTGCAATTATCAGTCCTATGCGTTCACAAGGAAACACCTGAGATATGGAACGTGAGATTCGGTGGGAGACGGATAATAGATGGGCAGATAGTTCTGGACTCATATCTATCCAATGATCAACCTCTTCAATAGGGACTACCAACACATGTCCATCTGCAAGCGGATTAATGCTCAGGAAAGCTACGCACAAAGAATCTCGGTATACGAATGTGCCTGGAATTTCTCCCTCAATGATTCGCGTGAAGATGGTGGTCACCCTGTGTACCCACCTGACACATTGAAGACATCGCCTGTGCAGTATTCGGATTCAGGCCCTGACAAGAAACGGATCATGTCTGCAAGTTCATCTGGTTCTCCAAGACGGCCTTTGCCAATTCTCATTGTGATTCCGGCCATCATGGTTTCGCTGAATGGTGTGAGAAG
>CAIRTT010000427.1 GCA_903881535.1 uncultured Armatimonadota bacterium | reverse complement strand
CTACATTGCACCTTTTTTCACAAACCGATGTAAGTGTACCTGTCTCCTATGCATTTACGACCGAAACGGGTTTCCAGATTCGAGTTTACGCAGGGACTCAAACCGCTTGATTACCCCGCGATCTTTGGCTTCCCGGAGGCGGTGTTCGAGGACAATAGACTTTCCAAGCCTTAGAAGCCGTATCCATCTGGCTCCGCGAACCGCATCAGCCTCTGCAACATCTTGGGCAGCATCAATTTTGTCGCAAACCTTCATGTAGTTTTCCAGAATCTCAGGGTTGGCCTGGAGGTAATGAACGGCCCGTCCCCTCTCAACGCGGGACTGACTCTGATCGCCTCCACCACGCCGCGCAATATTCGGGAATTGTGAGGACAGCTCTGATACGGATTTAGCTAGCTCGTCTCTGACATCAGCTGGATAAACGACTTGTGCATCCCCTTGGCGACCACGGCGGCGAAACTCGGACAAAGCAACTTCCAGGCGCTTTTCGGTAAGCGCTTCTCCGCCGATTTTCTCGCAAAGACCAACGAGTGCCGCCCTCTGCGCAGGATTAGCCCACTTGAGGACATCCGCCCACGGCGTTTCAGCAACCTCATTGTCATCGGTGACAGGCACAAACTTGCGCAAGAATGCATCGGATGTCACAACAGGAACATCAATGGATGGATCTTCGATCAGCGAAAAATAGTACGCCTCATCAAAACCCGTCCAGCCATTCCCGTTGTAATCAGGCATTTTCACCGTGCGACCGACACGGTCTTTACCCGTAATGGCCGCTAGAAATGTACTTGAAAAGTCACGATATTCAGCCTCGTTCAGCTCTGGTGTACACCCTGCTGCTACACGGTCCGGAGTTGCAGCAAAGAAGCCACAGACCTGTCGGTCGAGCAGCCCACCTTGCTCATTTGCCCCTTCGAAGATGACATTTGCAAAAGCACCACTGAAACACTGAACCATTAAGATCGTGACAGGGACGCCCTTTTTAACCTTTTCGAGCTGTGTTACGAGCTCAGCGGGGGTCATCCCCTCTTCACGCCACAAATCGTAGCGGTTCGTATCAAATCCCGTGCGTCCGCGCGAGCCATGCCCCGTAAAGTACAGGAACACAGGGTCCTTGCTACGCTCTTTTTCAAGCTGACCAAATGCCGCCTCGATAGAAGATTTCTTGCTAGCAGCATCGATTTTAGTGACTGAACTCGGCCGATACGCTATCGGAGTGTCTTTATCAACATCCGTCGGGCCATCGCCAAAAAACGTCGCTAATACCCTGTGTGCCTTTGTACGCACGGGAGAGATCTGTACCGTCTCCGTTGTACTCGTACCATCCCCGAACATGACAAATGAATTCGACCACTCAGGAAGAATGGACATCATCCACTTAACATTGTTCTCGATGGCAACCTGGTTGCTCTCGGGGGTGGGACCGCCACCGAAAATGACAACTCGGAGGGAAGGACCCGATGCGGATGCAATTGCAAAGGATGCAGTCGCGGCGATGGTTGCCACTACCGCAGCAGTGCGGCGGGTGCTTGCTAGTTGAAAAAGTTGATTAAACATTGCCATCTCGAACATGCCTCCGGAGCTGGCCCGGGTTGATAACAGCATCCAGTGCTGCCTCTGGGGTCCGCTCAATCACCATCACACGTTTCCCAAGCTTTTCTTCAAGTTGGTCTACTGTCATCTCATCAAGAAAAACTTCTTCGCCATCACGCAACATGACACTTGGAATAACAATCGTCTCGTTAGCATCGAAGGTATCCATCGCTCGCACGATGTCCATACCGACAATCAACCCAGCGATGTTGATGTTTCCTTCGAAGAACCAGTTATGCACTGCACAGACATTCACTGAGACTCCCTCGATTTCCGAGAGGGTTGTGGCCAGCGTTCGCAGCAAAGGTGCTGCAACCTCTCCTGTCACAAAAGTGTAAGTACCAGGGCTCGCCACGGACGGTGGCATCACACTCCGAACCTTATTCAGAGAGTCGAGAAACAAGCGAACCAATCCGACGCCGTCTTCAAGCTGTGGAAATCCCTCGTACTCTGGCCGACTTGGAATCTCCCGATTGGTCATTAAGTAGAACTCATCGCTTGGATACACAAATCGTGTCCCAAGACGATTGAGGTAATCGTCCCGAAGCGCACCAAGCGTATCGAGCACCTCAGATGCCATCGATGAGTTAACCGTCTTGACCGGCGCTAGCCGTTCCCTGAACTGGGTGATTCCGATCGGAACTACAGCAACAGACAGGACTCCGCCGTAAGATCCACGATTCTCGGGATGAAGATTCGCTAGATCCGTAACCGTCTCCATCAGGATCTCATTGTCGTTATATTCTGGAACCAAAACGATCTGAGCATGCACTTGAATCCGGGCATCGGCGAGACGCTGCAGTATCGGCAATATCGCCTCGGGTCCCTTGCGCCCTAGAATCTTCCCACGCGCCTCCGGATCGGTGGCATGAACGCTAACAAACATTGGGCTCAGCTTTTGTTCACAAATCCGGTCGAGCTCACCCTCTTTGAGATTGGTGAGCGTTACGTAGTTACCGTGTAAAAAGGAGAGTCGGTAGTCATCATCCTTGATGTACAACGATGGACGAAGGCCTTTTGGCTGTTGGTAAAGAAAGCAGAAAACACACTTGTTTTTACAGATGTGCAATCGGTCGAAGAGGTCATCGGCAAACCGAATTCCCAAGTCTTCATCGTAGGTCTTTGCAATCGTAAACTGAAGCGCGGATGAGTCACGAAGAACTTGCACATCCACGGAGTCGCCTGCCGAGTGGAACTTCCAGTCAACAATGTCTCGTAAGGGTGCACCGTTTGCGGTCACAACTCGGTCGCCGACTAGAATCCCAGCCTTCTCGGCCGTCGAACCGGCAACAACCTCCACAACCACATTCTGCGCCAAACCACGTTCGAGATAACTTAGCCGCTCATGGGTAGCCACCGGCAATGTCAAAGCCATGCGGTCATAATACATCCTAGCCGTGTCCAAGCACGTCTTGGTAACCTTGCCAGCGATATAATCGGCGCTATGCAATATGGGCGCCCTGATGGCACATTTGATATCGTCCCCCCCGTTCCCTGTGGTCGCAAGGAAGCAAGGTCGTTCGTCAACGACTCCGCATGCTGGCTGCATGTCGAGTCTGTCTTCCGCAAAGTATGCAAGGCATACGGCTTTGCAGAGATACGAACACCTATCTTTGAACAAACCGATCTTTTCCACCGGGCTGTTGGCGATGGCACAGATATCGTGGCAAAGGAAACATACGACCTCGTCACGCGCGGAGGCGATCGATTAACGCTCCGCCCAGAGGGTACCGCTGGTGCGATCCGGGCATATGTCTCAGAACGCCTCTGGATTGAGCGCCCAATCGCAAAGCTACTTTATATTGGTCCAAACTTTCGCTACGAACGCGCTCAGCGAGGCCGCTATCGTCAACATCACCAAGCCGGTGTCGAGGTCCTCGGCGCATCGATGCCATCCATTGATGCAGAGATCATCGACCTTGCAGTGGCGTTTTATAAGGCACTCGGAATCACGGAGCTAACCGTCAAAGTAAACAGCGTCGGAACCAAAGAATCGCGTGTTGCATACGTCGATGCGCTAAAAGCCTATGCCGAGCCATTGCTCTCTGAGATGAGTGATGACAACAAGCGTCGGTTTGAACAGAATCCGCTGCGGATGTTGGATTCCAAGGACAAACGGGACATCGCTCTCCTCGAAGATGCTCCAAATCTCGTGGACTTCCTCGATGACGCATCGGCGGAACACTTCCATAAGGTGTGTTCGTATCTAGATGCCCTTGGTATTCCGTACGAAGTTGATCACCGTCTCGTTCGTGGCTTTGATTACTACACGCGTACCGCATTCGAAATCCAATGCAAAGTGCTCGGTGATAAGGCTTTGGGTGGCGGTGGACGCTACAACCAGCTCGTTGAGCAGCTCGGTGGGCCTGCCACACCAGGTATCGGATTTGGATTGGGTATCGAACGCGTTCTGATTACGATGGAGGAGCTTGGCCTCCCGCGTCCGGGAGGTAATCAGCTCGACGCCTTTATCTGTCCCATGGGAGATGCGGCCCGCGATGCTGCAACTACGCTTGCGAGTGCACTCCGGCATGCGGGTCTGAGCATCGATGTTGACTACCTCGGTCGTCGCTTGAAGGCAATGCTCGAAATGGCGGATGCCGGCGGAGCAAAATATGCAATTGTGATCGGCGACGATGAAATTGCAAATCAGACTGCATCGGTTCGCGAGCTGGCAACACAAACACAGCACACCGTGTCGATAGCAGATCTCGCAGATTTCATTCGTGAATAAGCTGGCACGGACTTACGTCCCTGCCCCCTGACGCTCTCTGATCTGCTCCTCGACCAAGCGGTACGTGCGCCACTCATCGGTCAGATTACACGCCCCGCGCTTTTCATAAAATGTAATGCCGAGCATGTTCCAGTGCAGACATGTCCATTCCATTCGGCCGCAGTCACGCAACAGAACTTCGCTCTCAAGCGCATTCCAAAGTGACCGCCCAATTCCCGCGCCGCGGAAATCTGGATGAACAAACAAATCCTCCAAGTACAGTGTTGGTTTGGCCAAAAAGGTCGAATACGTCTCAAAGAAAACGCAGTATCCAACGGGCCGATCATCGAGCCATGCAAGCCAAGCCGTGAACTTAGGAACAACTGCAAGCGCGTGCGCCTTCAAGCGTTCTACGGCTTCGGGGGTCGGTCGGTCCAGCTTTTCGTAATCCGCCAACGCATTAACCAGGTCAATCCAATCCCCGGCATCCGCTTCCGTAACTGGTCTTATCGACACAGTGTGTCCAGTATTTTGCATAGCATGCATCATACATCCAGCATCTTTCCCCTTGGTGGTAGACTTTTGATGTGGATAGACAACATGTATCGCCCCGGGTCTCAGCACTGCGTCCATACTCACCCGGCAAGCCAATCGAGGACGTCAAGCGGGAACTTGGAATCACCGGAGAAATCGTAAAACTAGCCAGTAACGAAAACCCTCTGGGACCTTGTCCAGCTTCTATCAAGGCCGTTCAGGAACGAATGCTTTCGACGCATATGTATCCTGATGCAGCATGTATCGAGCTTGCAAATGTCATCGCATCCAAGTTGGATGTCTCAGCCGACCAGCTACTTTTTGGTAATGGTTCGGATGAGTGTATCCATCTTCTTGGGCTAACATTCCTCGACGAAGGTGATGAAGTCGTAACGGGTCAACCAACATTTGTTCTGTATGAGGCTGCAGCAACACTTGCGGGAGCGACACGGATTGGAGTGCCACTCACCGATGGTGACCTCCGCCATGATGCCGAATCAATGGTTCGGGCATTTAGTGACAAGACACGCTTGGTCATTATTGCAAATCCGCATAATCCGACAGGAAGCGTCATCACCAAGGCCGATGTTGATTACATTCTTGAACACCTACCATCACGTGCTTATCTTGTCCTTGATGAAGCCTATGTCGATTACATCGATCCCGAAAGTGAATTTCCGTTTGCGATTGACTACATCAAAGCTGGCAAGCCGGTAATCGG
>CAIRTT010000426.1 GCA_903881535.1 uncultured Armatimonadota bacterium | reverse complement strand
GTCATTTTGTCATCCGATGGATTTTCAGTCCGTGCGGCTGCAGAAAACACATCGGCCACAGTTGGACGCTGGCGGATCAGATTTAGGATTCGGTCACGGATGGGCCGCCCTTTTTCCTCAAGGCTGTCAACAAACTGCGGTGCATCGGCCAATGCATGTCGGATTCGGTTGTCCAAGTCGCCTGCAACTTGCTCAAGCTTCTCGATCGCTGCTACACCTGCCCCAAGGGTTACATCGGCAATGCGCTCCGCACTGGGCGGACGCAATCCGCCAGGCTGCACATCCACACCATCTGGTTGGTCTTGATTATCGCTTGACATACCGCTTTCTCCCTATTCAGCCGGCGCATAGACATCGCGCTTCAGCACTCCTATATACGGGAGATTTCTATACTGTTGGTTCCAATCAAGGCCATATCCGACAACAAAATAATCGGAAATAGTAAAGCCAACATAGTTGGCATCCACTTTGCCTTCACGCCGAGCCGGCTTATCAAGCATCGTGACTACCCGGAGGCTGGCAGGGGCGCGCTGGCGCAGATTGCGGAGGACGTACGAGAGGGTCAGTCCTGTATCGATGACATCTTCGACGACGATGACGTGGCGCCCTTCGATGGATTCATCAAGGTCTTTGGTAAGGCGTGCTTCACCGCTCGACTGTGTTCCGCAATAGCTGGAAACCCCGAGGAGGTCGACGGTAAGCGGGAGGTCGATGTGACGCATCAGGTCTGCGAGGAACGGAATCGACCCTTTGACGATTGTAACGAGATGTGGCTGACGCCCTTGGTAGTCACGGGTGATTTCCGCGCCAAGCTCTGAAACCCGTGCGGTAATTTCATCTGCGGTGAAAAGAACGCTCTCGATATCGTGATCCATGAAACCCATCTCGTTACCCCCGAGTCAATATCCCGGATGAACCCGGAAGTGTGACGCGAAATTCGTATTCGTTATACGTCATTTACAGCGAAGGCTTGAGTGCGTGACGTTTATGTAATGGACCATCAAAAAAATCTAAAGACATTTTGTAGTAATCGAGGTTTTTCATACGATTAGTATGTGTGGTTTGGATTTGTAGGAGCAAAGGTCATGTCTGGGCCGTACTGGCGCTCTCTGATACTCGCCTGTGAATCGCTTGTAGAATGGATTAGGAGATAGTTGCATGGATGTGAGTGAACGAATTAACTGGCTGCGTACGGAAATTGCCCATCACAACGCCCTTTATTACATCAATGATGCGCCCAAAATCTCCGATGCTGAATACGATTTGCTCCTCCACGAGCTCATCGCGTTGGAAGCAGCAAATCCCAATCTGATAACCGAGGATTCGCCAACGCAGCGGGTAGGTGCGCCGCTGAGTGGAGGATTTGCAGAGGTTGTTCACGGTCGTCCGATGTTGTCGCTTGCGAATGCATTCAGTGCGGATGAGCTGATTGAATTTGATGCTCGTATCAAGCGATTTCTGGAGCTTGACCAGGAAGCTGGCATTCAGTACTGCTGTGAGCTGAAGTTGGATGGCCTTGCAGTCAGCATCACCTATATCAATGGCGCCCTTTACCGTGCAGCGACCCGCGGGGATGGAACTACCGGCGAAGACATCACTGCTAATGTCCGGACCATCAGGAGCGTTCCGCTGCGGCTGACGATCGAAGATGCTCCTGAACTCTGTGAAATCCGTGGCGAGGTTTACCTTCCGCATGCAGAGTTTAAGCGTATAAACGACTTACGGGAGGCGGCAGGTGATGCGACATTTGCAAATCCTCGTAATGCAGCCGCTGGTTCGCTTCGTCAACAGGATCCAAAGATCACTGCAGAGCGGAGACTTGCAGCAGCGTTTTACAGCATCGGGGAATCGACAACCCCGGAGCCCCAATCGCAGACATCACTCCTCGAATGGCTGCGCTCAGCCGGATTACACACAGATTCGCATGTGCAGCTGTGTAACGGCATTCATGATGTTGTCGCACATATCGAAAAATGGGAACAGTTGCGATCAGCATTGCCTTATGACACAGATGGGATGGTTGTAAAGGTCAACGATTCTGACTTGCAGCGGCGCCTTGGATCCGTCGCACGAGCTCCACGCTGGGCGATTGCATACAAATATCCCGCGCAGCAGGTAGAGACAGTTGTCGAAGATATTTTGGTGCAGGTTGGCCGGACGGGCGCGATTACACCACTTGCAAAGCTGCGGCCTGTCGTGTGCGCGGGGGTAACGGTCAGCCGGGCCACGCTGCATAACCAGAGTGAGATTGACCGCAAGGATGTCCGCATTGGCGACACCGTTGTGATTCAACGGGCAGGCGAAGTCATTCCTGAAGTTGTTTCGGTCGTTGTGGGGTGCCGCCTGGAATCATCCGAGCCCTATGTCATTCCTCCTACATGTCCAAGCTGTGGGTCAGATTTGGTACGCCCGGATGGTGAAGCGGTCATTCGGTGTCCCAACGTAATAGAGTGTCCAGCACAGCTGCAGACGCGCCTTGAGCACTTTGTGAGTCGGTTGGCATTCAACATCGATGGACTTGGCGGAGAGCGTCTGGCCCAGATGATTGACGCTGGGCTTGTCAAGAGTGCAGCGGACATTTTTAGAGTTAAGCCAGATGATCTTATTGGGCTCGACCGGATGGGTACGAAGCTCGTTGATAATTTGATTTCAGGAATCGATGCAAGCCGAAAAATCACGTTGTCTCGCTTTGTCTATGCGCTCGGCATTAGACATATCGGAGAGCGGGCAGCTGAGATTCTTGCAAACCATTTCGGAACACTAAGTGCCTTGCGGGTTGCGACGACGGATGCATTGGTCAAAGTGCACGAGATTGGACTGAGTACGGCAGAATCGATCACGGAATGGTTTTCCCGCCATCAGGAGACCATTGATGACATTTTGGCAGCTGGAGTCATCGTCGAAGATGCAGCCGTTCCGGTTTCACGTGACATCCTAGCAGGGCAAGTTTATGTGTTTACAGGCGCACTGGAGCGCCTGACACGTGAGAGTGCTGAAGCGTTGGTCAGATCCCTTGGTGGAACAGCAACAGGCTCTGTCAGCAAAAAGACAACCTGCCTTGTTGCCGGCCCTGGTGCTGGATCTAAATTGGCAAAGGCTGAATCCCTTGGCGTTCCAGTCATCGATGAAGCTACCTTTATCGCAAGCCTCCCCGACGATGTAGTGATCAGTTAGCTGTAACTATTAGGCAGAACATTGTTTTCGGTCGTGTTGCCCAGTATCGATGATCACTATGCAGCGTGTTTCATGGCAGCGACGGTGCGTGCAGGTGCGTTGATTAGCCGTTTTTCGGCTTTGCTCTCGTACATCGCGCAGTCGGCATGGTGGAGGAGAGATTCGAGATCAACACCGTTCTCAGGGAACATCGCGATGCCGATGCTTGCAGAGACAGAAACCCTCTGAGTCGTTTCTCCGATATGTGTGAGTGACATTTCTGAGATGGCGGCACTGAGGCGATGAGCGATGTGCCGCGCAGATGACCTATCTGTATCTGGTAGCAGGACAACAAATTCATCCCCTGCGTAACGGGCAACGACATCCTTATCGCGCAGCACTGAATCTACAGTGTTCCCGAGTGATTTGAGTACCTCGTTGCCAAAGACATGTCCGTAAGAATCATTGACCGTCTTGAAGTTATCGAGATCCAGCATCAGGATTGAGAATGGAACACCGGATGCTTCCGCGCGTACGACAGCCCGTTCGACAACAGTTGCAAGGTATCGGGCGTTGCGAAGTCCAGTCAGGACATCGGTGATGGCCGACTCCCGATGCTCTTCGAGCTCAGCGGCATTATCGATGCCCCTTGCGACGAAGCCACCGACGTTGGCCAGAATCCGAAGGTCTTCTTCATCGAAGCCGCCCACACGTTGGTGATAGAGATTTATGGTTCCCACGACGCGGCCATTTACTTCCATCGGGGCAACGATGGCTGTTCGTGGAACGAACCACGCAGCTGTCGCCGCCTGGAGCATTAAGTCCGTAGAGTCATAGTCCCCAACAAAGCCAACACCGGATTCGATTGTCGTAAACGTCGGTCCGGTTTTTCGGTCAATCCGTGCTGCATTAAAGAAGTCAGCGTTCATGCCGCTCACGCTCACCGCGCGGGCAACGCTTCCGGAGCGCAGAAAGATTGCACATGTATCTGCTTGGAACAGGATACGAATGCGTTCTGCGACC
>CAIRTT010000425.1 GCA_903881535.1 uncultured Armatimonadota bacterium | reverse complement strand
GCCATTTTGCCAGAACAGCCCGACTTCGGGGACAAACTGTCTCTTCTCCCATCCTTCGTAGTTCTTCTTGAGGTCGGGGAGGAGATCTGGGAGCAGGTTTTCTGCGGGGTGGATGGCATCGACGGCAGCGATGCCATCGGCTAGCCAGCAGCCGTAGTTTCGCGGCTGTGCACCTGGGGTTCGGAACCAGTAGCGGCTGTAGTCACTGGCGTATTGCGGGTTGCGGAGCCAGCGAAGCTCGTAGAGTTGATGACCGACCGGGCAGCTGATGGCGCCATAGGTGCCGCTCCAGAAGGGTCGGTCGATGAACTCGGTGAAGCTATAGCCGCTGTTGGGAGACCCGTATGTGAGATGCTTGGTGATTAGCTCCCAGCGGTAGTACCAGGTGGTTACGAGGTCTTTGTCGGGGCAGTCGAAGAACGGGATGTTGGATTTGTACCAATCCCAGTCGTGATTGTCCCACCAGGATTGTGCATCGAGCGCTTTTTGCTTGTCGATAAAGGGTGTCGTTTCGACAGCGTGGGTTGGCTGCTCCCCGAGTGCGCAAAGCCCCACGAGGGCACAAAAAGATCGTCGTTGAATCTTGGTTGTCAGCATGGCAACAACCTACCACGCAAAGTTTGCAGTATTAGACGATGAGTATGTCGGATTCTGCAGTGAATTTGTAGTGTGGGTAGATACGGAGTCTGCCGCCGGCAAAACATCTACTCGAACAATTACACGATTTACACGGGAGCCAAGTGAGACCACCGTTACCACGGGCGGGCGCAGCGGCCTGCCCGTAGCAACCAACATCAGTGGTATCAGTGAGTACCGGCGACTTCGGCACGAACGAGAGTCATCCACCGCGCAAGCGACATTCACAACCATAATGCCACCAGCACGGGAGGGCACAGCGGCCCTCCCCTACGCAGAGAATTCTGACATCTGCCAGGTACTCCAACATTCGTAAATACGAAACGTGCCAGCGCAGGCGGGCACATAGGCCCGCCCCTACAGAACTCCAAATGCGAAAATGATAAGCGCGACACGACCTACTGCGTTAGCTCATCCCAAATGATACGCATATCTTCTCCATAAACATCCGCGCCGCCACACGCCTTTGTTCCACTGACGTACGGTCGCTTGTCTGCTGGGAAGCCGGCATGTGCATTGCCAGTTTGGTCATCCCGGATGAAGTGAAATGCGATTCCAGCCCGGTCGACATCGGTTGTATTTGCACCCGTTGCATGTGGCGTCCCATAGCAGAAGAAAATGGCGGTTCCAGCCTTCACTTCGAGGGAAAGTGCATTTGTTTCATCCGGGTAGCAACGAATATGGTGATCACTCTCGAGGTCTCGTTCATGATCGAGCGGCGTGGTAAACACTGCCGGGATGACTTTCAGTGTTCCATTTTCGATGTTCGCATCGTGGACCGCGGTCCAGAGTGCCGTGCCCGCAATCGGGTCGGCGATTTCGAAGTAGGCATTATCCTGATGCCAGTTTGTGCCGCTTCCGTGTCCGGCAGGTTTTAGGAAGACCTGGTCGAGGTGTAGGAGGGTTGATCCTCCAAGGAGTGCGCCAATAGCATTGCCCACTCTAGATGCAAATGGCATCGCTTGAAACAGGCGTGAATGTGGCCACATCGGGCACAGCTGAAGGTTTTCTCTGGTGGTGGATGGTGTCTGTCCATCTCCATCGGTGGCGACATTGTGCAGCAAGCCGCTGCTGCGGAGCCGGGCGAGCTCATCCCGCATATCGGAGATTTCTCCGGGTGTCCAAAAGTCTGGAACCACGAGATAGCCCTGTTCGCGGAAGAATGCGACCTGGGCGGCAGTGATCATAACGCTCATTGTGAGGTTATTCCCTTCTCCTCATTGAGAGGCAAATTGAGTATGCCACCGGAATGCTGGAAATCACATCGGTACCTTGGCGGAGATAGATGTTTGTTAAGAATACTCATTAGGCATGACGGCATTTTTCAAGAATGTTTCGATAGAGCAAAGCACAAAAAAGCACACTCAAATGCACAACAAAGAGGCAATTTGAGGTTGCCACCGGAATGCTGGAAATCACATCGGTGACTTGGCGGAGGTGGATATTTGTTTGATAGCTGACGTATCAAACATCACTATCATCACCAATATCCCTTATCCCAGCATAACCATTTCGTGTGAAGTGCACCCACTGTGTGAGAATCTCACTAACATGCAAAGCAAGCTGGCAACCTTCATCACCGTGGGGTTCATTTCTACGATAGGCCTCCTTTCCGGATGCGGCGGCAGCACAAGCGAGCCTTCCATCGGGACCGACATCAACTATTCCTTTGCCCAAAACACCGATGGCTGGGATGCTGGATTTTCAGACTACACGACACTGACAAAGCCAACGGATGTCGAACAGGTCCACGCAGTTGTCCCGATTCCCGGAGCATCCAAGGCGCTCTACATGGGCGGGACAAACCTCTCGGATGACCTCCTCCTCTACACAACCCGCAAGGTAACCGGACTGCTACCAAATGCCACCTACACCGGAAGTTTTATGGTGACATTTGCATCCGATGCACCCGCGGGCTGCGCCGGCGTCGGGGGCTCTCCCGGTGAGAGCGTTTGGCTTATCGGCGCTGTTTCCACAATCAAGCCAGAAAACAAACAAACCCGCGAAAACACCCTTCTGAATATTTCCAGAGGCAATCAAAGCACCGCCGGTGACTCATCCGATGTCATTGGCACCATCGGCGTAAGCGGCATCCCCTGCTCTGGAAATAACCGCCAAGCTGCGATTAAGACGCTAGGACCAAGCAAATGGATTCCATTCACAACAGATGACACAGGCTCTGCGTGGATTCTTGTCGGCCTTGACTCGGGCTTTGAGAGCTACTCGCGCATCTGGCTGCAAAGTGTTAAGTTTACATATCAGCCATGGGTGCTTTAATGTCGGTATGGTCGTCCCTTTTGCACTCTGTATAGCCATCGCCGCATCCAGCATCGCCACAACACCCCGCGATACATCCAAAGTTGTCCTTATCTCATGGGATGGCGCGCCGAACTGGGTCATCCGTGACATGGTCCGG
>CAIRTT010000424.1 GCA_903881535.1 uncultured Armatimonadota bacterium | reverse complement strand
GATGCGTATTACGCTCGTGCGACCGGGCATCGGCGACGTGGGCGGCCGTACGTGGATGGCTATGGCAAACCCAGTTTTGTCCAGCGCGATATTGCGGCAGGCGGTGCCCTCTTCGATATGGGCGTTTATCACATTTCCGAAATGCTACATCTCCTTGGAAATCCAGGGGTCCTACGGGTCAGTGGGCGGACATTTCAGAAAGTAGAACTCGATGAGCTTCGCGCGCAGGCCGGGCGTTACTCCGTAGAGGAGCTCGGGTGCGGCTTTGTCAACTTTGCCAATGGCGCCTTGCTTGAAATCGCCGAAGCTTGGGCCATTCACTTGGACAGTTTTGAAGGCTCATTCATTGTTGGAGACAAAGGCGGTATCCGGTTGCGGCCATTTTCGCTGCATCAACCACATGGCGACATCGATGTCTCAGGCGGCGCTGATCTAGATGCTTTCACATATCGAACACGCAAGCTGCGCTCAGATGACAATAATACAGACCCATTGGAAAGCAGCCAAACGCATTGGATTCTCGCACTGCAAGGGCGTGCGGACCTTCTCAACACTGCGGAGCTTGCGCTCAACACAATGCTTGTTTCGGAAGGTATTTACCTTTCTGAGGAACTTGGGCGGGAAGTTACCGTAGATGAAATCAAAGAGCGCTCCGTCGCACGGAGGCTGCCAGTTTAGGGATGTGGATGTCTTGGCTTCGCTCGATTTTATGAAACCAGCCAGGTGCAACAAAAGGCATTTACCTCTCAGAAGAACTCGGGCGGGAAGTTACCGTAGATGAAATCAAAGAGCGGTCCGTCGCAAGGAGGCTGCCGGTGTAGGGTTGCCTCGATGCAAATCTGTCAGCCGATAGACGGACTACACTAGTTTGAAGCCATTCCCAACTTAGCGGGTCAGAGGCATCAAAGGAAACTGAAATGTTTTTTCGCCGACAAGAACCTGCTGCAACTAAACGGGATGGCCACCTCGTCACGCTCATCCACCCGGTGCCCACGCTGACCGGTACAAAGTCCGATTGGCTAAATACAGAAAAACCAATCACTTTTGCCTCAGGAAGCGTCTCTATCGTCCATTTTTGGACTTTTGGATGCATCAACTGCAAGCGTAACCTTCCCCACTACCAGAGCTGGTGGAGTGCCTACCGCAAGGAGTTCTCGGATGGCCGTCTCCAGATGGTAGGCGTTCACACGCCTGAGCTCGAGGATGAGCGAAAGTTCGAACGCGTTGTCGCCGAAGTCAAAAAGAACAAGATTGAGTATTCAGTCCTCGTAGATGCCAAGGAAGAGAACTGGAAGCGGTGGCAGCAATCGATGTGGCCGACGGTCTATCTCATCGACAAACATCAACGCGTTCGCTACTACTGGAATGGCGAGCTCGAGTGGCAGGGCGCCGGCGGCTACAAAAAGCTCACACGGTTCATCGAGGAGCTCCTAATCGAGAAAGGCCCTCCGGCAAAACCAAAGCCATAACGATAATGGGGCATCTCAGCCCCATCACGTAGCAGGTCAGGCGAGAGGCTTGGCTTCCTTGGCGATGAAGACATCCGGGAAGTCAGCGGCACGCTTGTCCCCTGGTGCACGCAATGCCGCTTGTCCACCCGCATCCGGCCTCAGCGGAATCTGCATCCCACCCGTGCGCTCAAGCAACCTGAAGAGCTGGTTATTCATTTTGTTGACGATTGGCCGATGCTTTGGATCCTGCGCAAGGTTTTTTGTTTCCAATGGATCCGTCTTGAGGTTGTAAAGCTCATCCAAATCCCAGAGTCCCTGGACACGGATATACTTCCACTCCTCCGTACGGAGCGCATGCACCGTCGGCGTTTGCGGGAAGTCACGCTCCCAGTAATACTCATATAGGACGCCATCGCGCCACGGGACATCTGTCCGGCCCTGAAGCAATGGAAGGTAGGACGAACCATCCATGTTTGCAGGAGCTTTTACTCCCGCGATATCCAAGAATGTCGGCCCAAGATCGATGTTTGCCACGACTTGCGGCAACGCTCTGCCGGCTGGAAATATTTTCGGGCATCGCATAAGGAGAGGAACACGCATAGATTCTTCATATGCGGTCCGCTTGTCAATCAGGCCATGCTCGCCGAAGGCAAAGCCATTGTCGCCCATGAAGATCACCAAGGTGTTATCAAGAATCCCTTTGGCTTCAAGTGCAGCAAGAATTCTGCCGACTGATTCATCAACAGCTAGCAATGTCTCACAATAACGACGATGGTATTCCTGAACATCCAGCTGGCCATGATACGGAAAGTCAACGCCATGGTGGCTTGAGCGTTGATCGCTTACCCAGCGCGGACGTCCTTGTGGATCGATGTCCTTTGCCTGCGAAACGGGTGTTGGGATGGACTTTCCAGCGTAGCGACCTTTATGGCGCTCCGCGGGTACGAAGTTTGAGTGAACCGCCTTGTGGCTGACATACGCGAAAAAGGGCTGGTCCTTTGAGAGTGATTCGAGCCAGCTGATCGTGTAGTCGGTCAGTTCATCGGTGATGTAGCCTTTTTGCGGAACTTTCGTTCCGTTGACATTTAGGCCTCCCGGGTTTGGCAAGTACGTCCCCTGACCACGAAAGCTGACCCAGTGGTCGAAACCGCGCTGCG
>CAIRTT010000423.1 GCA_903881535.1 uncultured Armatimonadota bacterium | reverse complement strand
CGCTGAAAAGCCTGCTGCGACACTAGCAAAAACAAAAACAGACCACTGCCCTATGTCCCACACCACCGGTCGCCGAAGTCTCCAAGACCAGGAATGATGTACTTGACGTCATTCAAATGTGAATCAAGGGCTGCTGTGACAATACGGATATCCGGGAAGCGACCCTCAACCTCTGCGACGCCCTCTGGTGCTGCTACGATGCATCCGACGACCACCGCTGCAGCCCCGCGCTCCATACATCGCGCCACAACCTGTCCAACGCTCCCACCGGTTGCGAGCATCGGGTCCAAAACGACCACAAATGCTCCACTTACATCCCCGATACGGTCCATATACCAATGCGCTTCCGCCGTCGTTTCATCACGGGCAAGCCCAGCGAACATCAACTCAGCATCCGGACACAGCTGCTCCACAGCACTGGTAAACGCAAGACCAGCGCGCAGCACGGGAATAATGACGAGGCGTCCCACGGGACGGCAGCCATCCGCTTCACCCACAGGCGTCGTAACCCGGACCGCATCGATGGGCATCGTGCGTAAACACTCCGCAAGTACCATTAAAGCCACCCGCTGCGTCTGCTGGCGAAAGGCTGTTGTACACGTATCCTGAGCCCTAAGTATCGTCAGGGCGACATCACTAACGGGATGTTTCATCTCATGCAACATGGTCGAGTGTATCCAATCCGGTTGGTTGATTGTGGCGATGCGCCAGCGTGATCCAGAGCGCAATCACGATGGCAACAACACAGGTGGAAAATAATGG
Source organism: uncultured Armatimonadota bacterium (assembly GCA_903881535.1). Lineage (GTDB taxonomy): Bacteria > Armatimonadota > Armatimonadia > Armatimonadales > Armatimonadaceae > CAIRTT01. The sequence goes on along the minus strand of CAIRTT010000423.1, from coordinate 2,981 downwards.
CACATAACCGAGTCCCCCCGCAATGAGGGAGCCAATGACCGGTGCGATCGCCCTAGGGATGCTCGTGAGTGCCGAATAGAACGATGAGTACACACCAATACGCTTAGCACTGCCCGCCAGCTCCATCACAAGGTTCATCGCCACAATCCCAACACCGCTCGCAGATAATCCCTGAAGAACAAAGACGAGTGTGTACCAGCTTGCTGATCGGCACACAATGGCATAAAGGGCGCATACAACCCCCACCACCATCGACCACTTGTAGACATTGAAGTTGCCATACTTATCTGACAGGTAGCCCAGATAAAGACTCCCGAGCGATGAAGACAGCAGCGTGACGGTTGTGTATGTGGCGAGGTGGCCATCCGTTGCCCCAAGGGACTCGCGCCCATGGAGCACAAGAAATGGGACCATCATGGATGACAGCACAAAGACAAGCTGCCCGGTTGTGAGCTGGCGGAATTTGCTGTCCGATCTCCAGACTTCTTTGTAAGCAGCAAGCGAGTAACTATTTCCTGCTTGTGACAGCATCGGCTGCTCGCGCACCAGAAAGAGAGGAACGAGGCTCACCATCAGGATCACAAACCCGATCACAAACCCAGCACTGTATCCGTGGGGAAAGCCATCGTTTTTGCCACTGAAGACAACATTCCGCATCAGGGCATCCACACCGATGCTCAGGACACCAGCAATCCCCCCGGCAAAGCCGTAGAGACGGCCGCGCCAGTTTGTTGGGATGACCTTGCCGACGAGGACCCAGTAAGCGGGCATATTGATGCCCATAAAGAACATATGAAGTGCAAAACAGCCAAACACCGCGGTCACAAACCATGTGGGTTTACTTGGCCCCCATGCCACCACAAACCAGGCAAGCGGTAACAATGCGACACGCTCACCGATGCCAACCCATCCGACGTAATTCTTTACGATCGGCATTTTCGAGACCCAGCGTACGGCGAAGAGGCCAGGGATTGCTTGAATCACCATGATCATCGCAACCAGCAAGCCAACAGAAAGCTTATCCGCGCCGGCAGCCGCGAGCGCAACCGGAATCACCGTGGTCGTCGAAAAGAAAGCGTTGCCAAGCGGGAAGCCGATGGCATCCATCAAACACATGATGAAGTTATTGGATCTTCGTTTTTGTGTGCCAAGCGACATTTTGCAAACCGTTCAACAAACAAAAAGCCGGGTCGCAAGCGACCCGGCATAGATTGATACCAGCAACAACCGAAGGGATTAGACGCCCTTTGGAAGCGCCCGCTCACCAGCCAGAATGGCCTTGAATGCACGCGATGTAATCATACGTGCAGCGATTTTGATCTTCTTCGTTCCGCCATCCGGTGTAGGGACGGTTACGGTCTGAAGGTTGACGTGGAACTTACGTGGCTTCTTTGGAGCACGCATTTCCCACATTCCACCGTGATTGTAGCGAACATTACGTCCACTCTGCGACTTGCGTCCAGTTAATGCACAGACTCGAGCCATGGTTACTTAGCCTCCCGATATGTGACGTGGCGGCGAACGACAGGATCGTACTTCTTAAGCTCGATACGTGCCGGATCATTCCGCTTATTCTTCATTGTGGTGTATGCATGTGCGCTCTCGGTTGAACGGAGCGTAATCACCAATCTATTTTCGCCGCTTTTCTTTGCCATTACTCTAATCCCATTGCTAGTAGTGCCAAGCGTGCATCATACCGACCAATTGCCGGACGATGCAAATTAAACTATAAAAACTATTCCGGAAGCCCAGCCAACATCCGATGCGTTTCATCCGCATACGTATGCAAGGGGTCTCCAAATTCAAGTTGCCGACCCTTGCCGGCATAGACAACATCCCAGTCAACCACATATTCCCGCGATTTGGCAGCAATTAATCTGCGAACTACGTTTGCACGCCCCTCAGCTCGGGTCCCAACAGGCGGCGTAGACATCGCTTTCGCAATCTCAAAATCAGACACGAGACGCACCATCTCACCCGATTGCTCAAGCGCATGAAACAGACTTTGGTTGCGATTAATGTTGTGATACTCAAGATCAAGACTCTGGAGAATGTCATCCGACCAGGAAACACCCTCACTTGCTACAAACTCTGTAAACAGCTTTTTCTTTGCGACCCAGTCCAGGCGGTCCGCCAAAACCATCGGGTCACGCTCGAGCTGATCAAGCGTCGACTCCCAGTTCGCCAAAACCCAATCCGTTTGCTCATCCACACCCGTCAAGCGCTTCTTCGCCGCCGACAGGTAGCGCCGCTGCAAATCAATCGCCGAGATCGTCGTACCGTCTGTAAGCGTCACCAACCAGCGATAGCTGCCATCCCGGCTGATCGAACGCAGCGCCTCCAATGGATCTTGAATCTCAACATCACGGCCAATCAGACCATCCTCAAGAAGACTCAAAACAGCGCTTGTCGTGCCGACCTTGAGAGCCGTGGCGTAGTCACTCATATTCGACTCGCCAAACAAAATGTGCAGGCGGTTGTACGTCGCGTTCTGGTAATAACTGTCCCACTTTGGATTGATGATCGCGCGGTTAAACCGCACACGGCTCGCAATCGTCCGAATAATATGGTCCGCACGCTGACTCAGCTGAAAATCAACGGAGTTATCAAGCTCAACACCATAAAAATTCGAAATCCACTGGTAGTCAACATCGTGGTCACTGATGGTCATGATCGAGTTTTCCAGCGAGCTGAAATTCAGCCGGTGGCCACCAACGCGCCCGACTCCCGCAAAAATCTGACGCGTGACCAAAAAGGGAATCAGCCCACGTAAGCTCGCCCGGAAAAACTCTTCATCCGCCATCGAAACCAGATAGTTCTCATGACATCCAAATGTATGACCACCAAAGTGATCCACACTGTTGTTGTGGAACGAAACGGCATCCGTAAGGCCAAGGTCATCTAAAAATGACTGTAACAGCCACTGACCTGCCTTGTGGTGGCGGCAGACATCCAAAATGGATGAACATTCCGCCGTCGCG
>CAIRTT010000422.1 GCA_903881535.1 uncultured Armatimonadota bacterium | reverse complement strand
TGCCCGCCGGAACCGTGACAACCGACTCTTCATGCACTTCCCAGGTCACATTGCTCGTCGTGTCATCCGCGTTCGTCTTTGTGTAGCTGCCACTCTGTCCGATCGCATATGTCCCTGGGAGGAACACAAATGGATTCGTCTGCTCAAACAACGCATCTTCAGAATCCTTGTTGGCCACTTCCAAAATATTGCCATTCGCATCGTAGCCATACCAAGTGTCAGACACGGATGAATCCGGCTCACCGTTGAAGGACAGGTTTGTTGTCGCCGTCAACTTGACGAGGCCCGACTTCGACCCAAGTGTCACATTGTCTGTCGCAACAAGGACTGCCGTACCGGAATACGAAAAGCCACCTGTTGGAAACTTACTCGACCCCTTAATGGCAAATGTAAATGTGTCTTCGGAAATCATCCGGGACAGCGTGCCGGCTGCTGGCGTTGCCGGTGTGCCACTGCCACCACCGCAGCCAAAGGTAACGTCTGCAACCACAGCCCCAAATCCAACAAGTATTGATCTTCGTGTCAACATTCTATTCATCTCGCCATGTCGGAACCTTTACTGCCCTTGGCCCATCGCATAGCCCGGAATGCCATCGAAGGTACACAGGTTCTCCGTCTTGATGAAGTCGTAGCCCGCATCGGCGACGCGGCTAAGCAAGCGAATAATCTGCTGATGCGTGACACGTCCCGTCGGCGTACTCGCCTCAAACCGGCACCGCCAGTGGTCAGCAAGGAAAGCATCCGATGCCGCATTTGGCCACACCGTAAGCCCACGGTTTGAAATCATCGTCAAACGAAGACCATCGCCATCGGTGAGCTGCAAATGCTGCGCAAGCGTCGCAGGCTTGTCACCGCGCCAGTGGAAGAAGACATCCACACCCACCAACTCCTTCGGCAATGCCGGTGCACGCTCTTCACGGACCATGTGCGCAAGCTTGGCAGGGTTATTAACCGCTGCATAGGCTACCGGTGTCAGGACTTCAGGAAGCTGACCAAGGCGGGAGATAACCGCATCCGCAAATGCCGTCGTACCAACAAGCTCAGCGCTCTGACCATCAACGTAAATGTCACCCGTATGGATGCCATCCTCAATCGTGCGCAGCCATGCATTCTGAATTTTCGCTGCGACATCCGGCTGCCCGACATGCACAAGCATCATCACCGCCGCGAGGAGGAGCCCTCCAGGATTTGCGATATCCTTGCCCGCAATGTCAGGTGCACTGCCGTGAATCGCCTCGAACATCGCGCCGCTCGCGCCAATATTCGCACTCGGTGCAAGCCCAACGGAACCTGCGACCTGTGCGGCGATATCACTCACGATGTCGCCATAGAGGTTGCTCGTCAAAACCATATCGAACTGCTCAGGCGTATCGGCGAGGCGCGCAGCCCCGATATCGATGATCATGTGCGAGCTCTTGATGTCTGTGTATTGCAGCGCAACTTCATCCACAACTTTGTGGAAGAGACCATCGGTCATCTTCATGATGTTGTCTTTGGTGAACGTTGTCACAGCCTTGCGGTCATGGGCACGCGCATATTCGAAAGCAAAGCGCGCAATTCGCTCACAGCCCGGGCGGGTGATCAGCTTGAGACACTGGACACACTCATCTGTTTGGCGGTGCTCAATACCTCCGTAGAGGTCTTCCTCATTTTCCCGGATGATGACAACATCCATTTTGGGGTGACGTGTTTTTACAAATGGTGCATAGGCAACGCAGGGACGCACATTTGCATATAATCCGAGACTCTTACGGAGGGTCACATTGAGACTTTTGTAGCCACCGCCTTGTGGCGTGGTGATCGGGCCTTTCAGGAGAACGCCAGTCCGGTGGATGGATTCCCATGCATCCGGTGCAATCCCGCTCGTAAATCCGCGCTCGTATATGGCCTTACCGACCTCGATGTTCTCAAGCTCAAGGCGCGCATCCGCCGCCGCCAGAATTCGAAGTGTTGCGGCCATGATCTCGGGCCCGATGCCATCCCCATGTGCAACTGTGATCCGTGTCTTTTCCATTTGTTCTTCCTTCCAGCCTGCCACATCATGGAAACAGGGCTCCGTTTTCACGTGCCCTGCTCCAGTTTGTCCGATACCCACTACAGCCTACTTAGATTTTCGGTATCCATTCACGAACTCTTCAACGCCACTTTTGACGGCCTTTGGAACGGTGTTACGGATGAGCCGCGCGCCGCTGTCCACTTCGGCATAAATAAAGTTCTTACTCGATGCCTCTGTTTTCTTACTGGCGATGATTGCGCGTTCGTTCACAGCATCGATGACCCATGTCCGGCAGCGGACTTTACCCACAAGCTCCTGATCTTTAGTGACCGGAGTGAACTGGCGGACCTGCTCGACATTGTCAATGACCACGAAGACAACCAGATGTGCTCCCAGCTTCTTACCGACTTTGTAGAGCGTCGCCCGGTTCCAATATTCTTCATTGGTGAGGTCAATTTCGTTGTCAATCAGCATCCGGTGCACTGCCTGGCCTGCGATGACATCAAAGCCGCGCTCCGAAAACACCTTTTGTAGCTCTTGGTCACCCTTGACGGCTTGGTCATAGCGCTGACGCTCATCCTTTTCGCCGCTGCCATTGATGACCGGAAGCACCACCACTTTAGTGTCCTGCGCGCGCAGCGGGAGGCCGCCGTAGGACTCACGTCCACCATTATCGATCAGAGGTCTGTCTTTTGACTTCTTGAGGCGGATGTCGACGCCATCCTGTTCTTGAGGATGTGTGGTCAGTGCAATTGTTGCCGTGCAGGCGATTCCGAGCAACGAAAGTGCTGCTGCTGTGCTAATGAAATGCTTGTTCATAGTCATGCTCCACTATTTGGTACGCATCACGCGCGACCAGTGTGACACCGGAGTTATTACAGCCACTGTACGGTGTAAGTTCCAACCAATTCGTTATGTGTGTATCACGATATGGTTGTTGTAAGAACCCTTTTACTACGCTGGATGCCACTCCAGAAAGGAGAAAACGGTGTCCAGTCAGGTGTAGACAACCGGTTCTACATTTGGTGATCCGACGAACTACGAAGAGCTGCGTGTTCGTGAGACTGCCGGATCAGCTTGGCGTTGATTTGCATCCATGCTAAATCTGCCGCGATATCCTCTGAATCTATGACCCCTTACTGCGATTGGTGCCGCTCTGGAAAAGCATCCGATATCCACATTCATCACCACGACCTCGAACATGGCATCCCTCCAACAAGCGACAATCAGCTCTTTTCCCGACTTTGTTACGAAGTGCTACAGGCTGGACTGTCTTGGGAAATTATTCTGAAGCGTAGAGCCGGTCTCGATGCGGTGTGGCACGACTTTGATGTCGAGACCATCGCAGGCTTATCGGATGCCGAACTTGCAGAGATTACTACGGATGTGCGTAACATCCGGCACGCGCAGAAGGCCGTCGCGATTCGGCATAACGCACAGGCATTTGAAACCTTAGCGATGGATTACGGGAGTGCGCGCACCTGGCTGTATGGTCTTGGCGAAACGGATCCCAAGGTTTGGCAGATCCTCTTCAAAACCCACTTTAAATTTACGGGTGCGACGATACAGGATGAGTTTTTAATGGGGACAGGCGTTCGCATTGGAGCGCATGCAGAGGAATGTCCGCGTTACGCTGCGGCGCTGGCTGCCGGGGCCCCGTGGGCCGTCCACGCCGGCATCACGCCTATCCAACCTCCGACACACTAAACCGCGCAAGGCAATCCGTGGTCGAATCAGCTGGCAGAGTCAGAATTCTCTGAAATGCTCACTCCGCTTCCGGCAGCACACAGGCATCCAAAACATCCGCAAACTCCGTCACCAAACGGGTCTCCAAGCCATCCACCTTGCCAGTGTCATCCCACCGACGGAGCCGCAAAGCATCCCGCCAAAAGGGATTCATCTCAAACTCCGCGACTTCATCCGGGGTGAACGGACCACCCTGCAGCCCAAGCGAGACCCGGCTTGGCTCCGAAAGCGCCGCCTCATACGCCGGCTCAGTCGCACACAAATACCGCTTCGCCGCAACATGCAGGCGGACCGGCTCCGTCACCGCCGGAACAAAACGCGACTCCAGCCAGCGGCCACCAAGCGCCTCATGGAGGTCATCGATGCCGCGCTCAGGCGCATCCGCCGGGAGGTCGTGCAGCAGGTGCCCGATGTCATGAAGGAGCGCCGCGGCAACCAGTGTTGCCGGTGCACCATCCGCCGCCGCAAGCTCCGCACACTGCAGCGCATGCTCTTCCTGGGTTACATTTTCACCACCGTATTCAGAGCTGCCATGCATGGCAAAGAGGTCGATAACGGTGGCTGTCGTTGGATGGAGGCTCATAGCTCGTATTCTAGCCGTTTATGAAAAACTAAGTCGTTAATGAGTTGTAACAGTATTCATGGGTCAGGTGATGCTTATACGCAGGAATGCACCTCGTTCCAGTGTATGATTCGCAAAACGCCTCAAAAACTGTTCCATAGGTGAATCTGGATGCGATTTGACTTCACAGTAGCGGTACTTTCGGATACGCAAAACTACAGCGAAAAATATCCGGATGTCTTCCACGCGCAGACGCAGTGGCTGGCCGACAATGCACGCCGGGAACGCATCGTTTTCGCTACGCACGTTGGCGACATCGTTCAGAACGGCGGCCAGACGCCCGGTGAATGGGATGTTGCAGCAGCTGCCATGGCACGCCTCTACGGCAAGGTCCCCTGCGGCGTTGTCGCAGGAAATCATGACTATGATGTCCTTTCCGACAAGACCTGTCCACTAAACGTCTATCGCCGCAACTTTGGTGCTGCGTACCACAAGAAAGTCCAAACGCTGCTTGAGCTGAGCCCGGATGAGTGCAGCGCGATTCACATATTCGAGGCTGCTGGTCAGCGGATGCTAAGCCTGCACCTGGAACCGGATCCCCGTGATGGGGCGCTTGCATGGGCTGAAGCGATGCTTGCAAAGTACCCGGATATGCCAGTGATCGTGACGACACACATCTATATCTCCGATGTTGATGATGCGCGTGACCGCAAGCCATACTCGCGCGCTGCAGGCAACTCTGGTGAGGATGTGTTCCAAAAGTTCATCCGCAAACAGCCGCGCATTTTCTTAGTGCTCTGCGGACACTGGTGGACGCGGGGCGGTGAGACATCGTTGATGTCAACCAATGACTTCGGTGGCCGCGTGCACGAGCTGCTCTCAGATTTCCAAGGGCGTGCAAATGGCGG
>CAIRTT010000421.1 GCA_903881535.1 uncultured Armatimonadota bacterium | reverse complement strand
GTTGGCGAGGTAGCGGGGATGCTGGCGGCGATGTCAACGCGCAAGGATGTCCATCCTAAAATGCTACATTCGATTGATGCCCACCGAACAGACTTATTGGACCATATTGCCGCCGCCGGTATCACACGTTACTGGTCGAACATCCTCAGCCCGATCCAGCAGTAACAACGCGTAGCTCTGAATACTGAACTTGTTGAAGGCTCTTCAGGATTGTCAGAGATGGACCAACGCAGACTTATTGGACCACATCGTCGCCGTAGACATCAGACGTCACGGAACCAACGTCATCATGACCAAAACGGATTAGAGTCGCTTCATTCTGCGTCAGGCCTTAAGACCACACTGATAAGCATTCGTCAGTATTGATAATGCTCTTTTTACATTTGTCGAACCTTATTGGGAACCCCTTTCACTTGCGGCGTGTTTTTGATAGCAAGAGGTTCTAATGTCTGCAATAGTTTTGGCACAACCACAATCCAATCCACTTCACGAAAAGGCGCCGGTTCAAGATGAATATGATGCTCGAGTAGAGCGGGAAATTCAGCAGGAAGAACGTAGTCGTGGACAAGCTCGTCGTGTAAACGCAAACGATGCTGATTCAGAGATTGCGCCGTGGATTGGCAAATCAGGACGTCTCCTAACCGCAGCAGAGGAAGTAAACTTAGCCCGGCGGGTGGCACGCGGCGACAAGGTTGCCAAAGATCGATTGACGGAAGCAAATCTCAGATTAGTTATCTCGATTGCACGAAAATACTGTGCACCAGGCGTTCCTCTGAGTGACCTGATTCAAGAAGGTAACCTCGGTCTGATTCGTGCCGTTGAAAAGTTTGATCCAGAGCGTGGATTCCGCTTCTCAACGTATGCAACATGGTGGATTCGCCGAGCAATCAGCCGTGCCGTCATCAACCAAGGTCGAACGATTCGCATCCCAGTCTACGTCGCAGATGTTGTACACCAAGTCACCAAGATGACCGCATCGCTTCGTCAGCAGCTTTCGCGTGAGCCTTCCATTGATGAGCTCAGTGATGCGCTGCAAATGCCTCGCAAGAAGATCGAAGAGATTCTTCGCTCCTGTTCAGAACCACTCTCGCTCGAAACCCCCGTCGGTGACCGCGAGTCGGCTCAGCTTGGAGATTTCCTTGAAGCCAAGGATATGGTCACTCCAAACGATGTTGAAGAAACCATCATCCGAAGGGAAGAAGTGCAGCAGCTTTTGTCTACGCTTAGTGACCGTGAGCGCGAGATTATCGCCCTCCGGTACGGCTTGACCGGCGATGCGCCTCAAACTCTCGAAGAGCTTGGGGTCCACTTCCAGATAACCCGCGAACGCGTGCGTCAGATTGAGCTACGCGCTTTGAAGAAGCTCCGCAAACTCGGGACCGACATTCTGAACTAGGACTACGAAAAGCCCTCCGAAAATCGGAGGGCTTTTCCAATTGCGTTCAACATTCTTAGAAGCGAACGCCTCCCGTAAAATCAACTTGCAGCTGCTTGGCAGTGGTTGAGTAATACGCCCCGATGGCCCGGCCATCCACCAACTTCACGACTCCAAATTCAGTGTCTCTAAATCGTGTAAGACCAAGCTGTGAGTCAATCCTGTTCACACGGAGCTCCCAGTCCTTACGAAGTGGCATAGACACAGATGCGCTCGTACTCGACTGATTGACATCCAAGCCCTGCGTCGAGTTCACAAACACACTTCCGCCATTCGGCGCCGCCCAGTCATACGCAAAACTCAAGCGGTGCTTTGGCGTCGTCACCGATGTAAGTGTGACCAGCTGTGGCTGCTGCAGATAATCGTATGTCCATTGAAAATTACTGGATGGCGTAAGCGATGTCCGAAAGGTCGATGAACTTTGTGCAGCCAATCCACCTCCTGCAAGACCTACAACATCAACGTAATTCAAAGAAACGACCTGACTATAAAGCCAGTTGGATATAACTTTTTGTGGCGACCGTATCAAGCGTGTTCCGTAGGAATCTGCCGTCGATCTAGTAGTAGCTGCCGAAGCAACTGTCCTCTGCGTGGTGTTGACAGCCGACAATGTCGCTCTCCATCCCGGTAGTCCAAGCTGAAATGGATTGCTTTCTATCGAAAACTGCTGGCGGTAATCAGTGAAGCCTTGATCGATTTGAACATTTGAAGAACCTACAAACCGACTTGCCGTCTGGAACATACCGACACGTGCGAATGGAAGTTGGTACCCGGCTTGAAGGGATCCATAAATATCCTTCCCATTAGGTACATCCACGAACAACGATGCATCAGCCCGTGTACCAAACCTACTCGCATGCTGCAGGCGGCTTCCACGACGGCCATCCTGGGCGTTTAGTACTTGAAGCGTCCCGGAACCGAGCCGTGATCGATATTGCTGCTCAATATCAATGCCCCAGCCTGTACGACGTGCGACGGCACTACTACCAAACTGCGCTCCACGCCGTAGATGTACGACACCCGTTCCCGACCGTGTTGCCTGATAGGTATATGGAACATCGACTGTCAACCCAGTCGTTGCAAATCCAATGAGCTGGTCCCGAAAGAGCGTCCGTTGATAAACCGTCATACGGTGAAGTGGCAATACAGCCAACGTCTGGCCATCGATGATAAGTCTGGCATGTCTAAACAGGAGGTTGTAATCTCCTCCCAATTCCAGAGACACCTCACTTGAAACGACGCTGACATCTGCCGTGCTCTGATCAACTATGCTAAACGTATCGGACCCAATAGATTGATTCGTAGGCTTAGCGAGCAACGAGATGGGATCTAATGTCACAATCGCACCGGTATCAAGCTCAGCCAGTAACTGACGTCGGACTGGATTCCATGCGATACGACTGACGGACGTTTCTGCATCCCTCGTCTTTACTGTTACACCGCCAGAAGCGATGACAATCCCGCTGACAACATCGACTTGAAGGGACTTTGCTCGAACGGTGATGGCACCATTTGAGGCCAGTGCCAGACCATTTTCAGAATAGGCTCCTAGAAGCCTACGTCCACTTGACCCTGCATTAACCGCATAAACGAGCACATCATCGGAGCGAACGGTTAACCACGTGGATGTAACCTGTAGTCTAAATGTCGCATCATCAACAAAGTCGACGGTCACCGATGCTGGAACTGCATTGCTTCCTCCGACTACGGACGCAGTTACCTTCACTTGCCCAACCGTATTAGGAGCGATAAGCGAAACCCGTGCGATACCGCCCCGGGTAGTAACTTCATCTTGGTCAAACCGTCCACCGGATGTCGCAAATCGAACGATGGTCCCATCGCCTGCAGGTTGCCCACCAACGAAGACCCGCGCAGACAGTACAACGTTACTACGGCCATCTGCCCGAGCAATACTTCGATCTGCAGTCAGGTCAAGTACGGAACGCTGAGCATGAGCACCAGCAGAGACAGAAAGAAAGACAAAAGGCATCACAAGATGTCGCATCGATATCATTAGCAGCATCATAAGCGTATATTTCAACCGCAGCATCTACCCAATGCACAAATCCAGCAATGGGACACCACACCGTTGTCTGAAGCACGCACTAACCGACTACCGAGTAACTGATATGGTCACCATTCAGCAAGCTTAGGAAACTTTGTCACGACTGACGCTCGCACCATGCGTCAAAAACAATTGAACATAAACATCACTTAAAGCAAAAAAGCCCCACAGGCACTTCACGTACCTGTGGGGCTATACTTACTTATCAGCGACTGCTGCCGTAGAGGCCGAGCAACCCTAAGATGAAGGCTGGCTTGATCCAGTTGTTCCCCTTCTTTTTAGAAGCCTTGGCAGGTTTGGCATTTTCTACAATCGTCGATGCTGGATAAAGTCCACTGATGGACTGCTCTGCACCAACGGTCATTGCGCGGGAAACCGCTTCAGCTTCCTGCAGCTTGGTTGCTGTACCTGCAGCAGAAATTCCTTGCTGCTTGAAGTTGACAGTTCCGACAGGAGCACCGGTCGCTGACAAGTAACGATTGACATTCAAGTTAAACGATGCAGTACGGCTGCCCGTGTCGTACTTGTAGCTATCAACAAATACCTGTACAAACTCAGTAGCACCAATGTTCACCGACATCTTCTTGGCTGCATCACGATCATCTGCAGGACCGTTGTCAACTACTTCTTTCGAGAACATTTGCTCTTCACGTGCGCGGAGCATCGACGGCAGCTTGCCAGAGTAAACGACCACTGAGGCCCCTATACCCTTGAGACGTGCCCGAAGGGCTTCTACAACCGCTGCGGACACGGACTTTGTAGAATCACCTGCACCATCGACAACAGCAGGAAACACAACAACAGGGCCAGTTGGCAACGGCTTATTTTGTGCACTGGCTGGTTGACATACAGCAACTGATGCTGCAACAGCAATTCCAACAACAAACCCGCGGGTATTCAATAGCATTGGATTATCCCTCTATTAAACGAGTAACCGGCACATCTGGATGTGCCGGTCAACATGATTAGCGAACTACAGAGATCGTACGCGTTTCCGTGACAGATGTTCCATCTGTCCCACGTACCGTCACGATCAGCTTGTATGGTCCAACAGGAACCGAAGAACCCTCTGCGTTACGACCGTTCCATACCAGCTTGGCTGTATTACCCGCAGTAGCGCGGCCAGAAGCAATCGTCTGAATGGACTTTCCAGACAATGTAACAATCTGCGCATCTACTTCGGCATCCTGAGTAAGACCGAGACGGTAGGAGTACGCTCCAGCTGCACGTCCACCTGGTTCAGACCGCAAGTAACTAACAGCAAGCTTCCGTGTAGCATCCGTAGCGACGGCAACTCGGTACCGACTGACTGTTCCAGCCCTAAGTGAAACCTTGATACCCGCTGCCGAACGCAAGTCCGAAGTAACTCCAGTTTGCATGTCCGTGATAGTCAGGCGAACTCGCTTCGGCAAGGATGAAATTCCTGGCCACTGGAGCACACCTTCACCATCCTGATCGGATTCAACAACCAAGTTCCAAGATTGAGTTTTGCCATTCGGTCGAACAACCTGCGCAAAACGTCCCTTGCCTGCATCATCAGCAATGCTGACTGACACAAAGTCCTTGAATGCAGGAGGCTTTGGAACATCGGAGCCGGCCTTAGCGTTTACCCCAACGCCAATAACAGCAGCCTCATCAACACGGCCATTAGGACCAGCAAGTCGGAACTTGAGGTTCCAAGCATCCGCTGTCTGAACGACACGGGTCGCAGGTTCAGAACCGGCACCTGTCTGTTGTACAAGCGAACCACGGAGCGTTGGTGTTGCAAACTGTAACACAGCCTTGGAGTTGCTGTAGATCCAGTAACCTTGCCATGGCTTCATCACATCCTGAAGGGAACCAAAGAAGTCATAACCACCCGTCGACGGATTGAAGAAGAAGATACTTCCCTTCATTAGTCCACCGGAAACTGCTTCTCCAAACGAGATGCTCACCAGATCAGGATTATTCTCAAGAGCAATGACGCGAACGTACTTCAGTGGAATGTCGTAAACGTATGGGTTGGAAATCATGTTCCATCCACGTTCAACCGTAATCTGTACAGGTTGCGTACTGGTTCCAGCGGTCGGCGCCTGCGCTGTAGTCGGCTGAGCTCCCTTAAGGAACAGAGCACGCTTTCCATTGCCAGTGATGATCGTCGGACGATAGAAGTAAGCAGTACCGGTCTCAAGCTTTGTGGAAACCTGCCATCGACCCCCACCGGTTTCAAATCCAGTTGTATCCGGAACCCAGCGATAGAACGTCGGATTTAGCTCTTCCGGTCGGTTCAAGCTATTGACAATCGTATCCGGGTTGCCATTATTCGAAAGAATAGGATCGAACTGGAATGGAAAACCAACCATCTGGTAAACATTTGGTTGCAACTCAACAATTGGAACCGCAGGAATGTTGATCGTACGGCTGACTGTCCTGCTAATGTTTAGCGGTTGACTAACGGACAACGAAACTTGATACGTCAATGGTCCAAAACGATCGCCAGTCGGCTCGACAAACCAGCTCGTTGAGCCTTCCTGATCGCCAGAAATCTTACCAACACCTACACCAGCTGTAGTATCAACAAGCTTGGTCGGAACGTCACGCGTACCAGAACCAGGAACATTGCCAAGTTTCAGACCATTCGGCAAGTTGAGCGAGAGCGACACGCCATTGAATGGAACATCGAACTCTGGATCACTGGCCTTCTGGCTGTAGGCAGATGCAAACACCTGAAAAGGATTAGGCGTAAGGAACTTTGCACCGATGGAAGCAACTGACGCACTGGTATTACCAGCAACAGCAGGATCCAACGCAGCAGCCGAATTAAACTGTAATGCGGTTGGCGCTTCGGTGCCGAGAACCAAATCGTTCGCGAACTGCTCCGTGCTAGTACCGAGTCCGTAGTAGGTTACAACTGTACGCGACTCACCTGGACGAAGTACATATCCTGTATCACCGCCAAAGTAGGCAGCGACAGCCAATCCAGCAGAAAATTTAGTATTTCTGGTCGTTTGTGGAAGATAGTTATCTGTTGGTGCAGCAGCCTCACCTGAATACAGGTCAAACGAATCCGCTACCCAGACCTTACTCGGTTCCGTCGCTCCGTTGCCACGTAACAGCCATCGGGAATGGAATGGAGGAGTGGTCGCGTCGTTGAGATCCTTTTCAGCACGACGTCCAAACACTTCGATTTGACTAGGAACCTTGGAACCATCGTAAACAGTCGTCTGGTTCGTGGCTCCACGATCAGGATCGACGTAATACAGCTTGTTTTCCACGGCACGTTGGTTGATGGCATACCGAAGGCCTACATTGTGGGCAACGGTATCGTCATTTGTGATTGTCCACTCGATCCGAGCCGTCGATCGAAGAACCTTGACCGCCGTACGAATGCGAATGACATCATTGGCACCAACGGTGTATTCACTCGACAGTACAGGACCGGTGGTGGTGCGATCAAAAAATGGCGGCGTTACCACTTTCGCAGAATCATAACCAACATTTGAAGTTTCACCATCAACAATGGCCTGCAGATAAGCAGGGTAATCCAATGTCGAAAGAAGCCCCAGAGTACCTATCCAGCTATTTGCATATGGCCAGACGGACAAGATTCCGGAAGCATCATAATTATGTCCAGACAGAGGTTGATTATTATCAGCAGATGTCTGTCGGGAACCGCCAGTGGTTCCGAATGACATTCGACCGGCAACGGTTAAGGTAATGCTTGGAGTTGCAAGCGACAGCGTATTGATATACCCCATCGAAACAAGGATGTGTTCGTTACCGATGTAGCCCCAGATTGCAGGAGTGGTCCCCTGCGTTGCTGGAAACGGATTAGGAACAGAAGGAATGGACGAGCCAACTCCACCTGTCGTGTCAGCAAATACAGGCGCAACATTCCAAACGCCTGCAAGGCCAAGACCTGCAACGATTGCTGCGAAGCGCTTAGCATTTCGAGCAGACCCGAAACTACGACCATTCCAATCAATCGACATGGATGAATCCTCTTACATTATGCAAACAAAGTGTCAGCCACCAATAAAGGCAGATTCCACCTAGCGGACAACTTGAACCATTCTATGGACGACCACCTGCTCTTTATCGCCGCCGACCACCTTTATCTCTAGGCGATACGGACCAGCTGGAACAGCTGAACCATCAGCAGCTTTTCCATCCCAGTGCATCGTAACATCACCGCCATTGGCAGCCCTTGTTACACCCAAGGCAGTTGAAATCACCTTACCGGTTACCGTCGTTATAACGGCAGTAGTACTCGCATCTTTGGTCGTACTAAAACGAACCGTCACACCACCAGTCGCACGGCTTGGAACCGTACGCATACCAGTAACCGCCAACGGACCGGACGCTCCCGTTGGATCAGCAATAAACTGGAACTTACGTGTGGAACCCGCAGACCCTGAAACGAACTGCAGTTGGCTTTTGTCCCCAGCAGACATTCGCTGACCTGTTGAAAGGTCGACAATCGTCCACCGTACGCTACGACCGTTATTTCCAAGCTTATTCCAGGACAATGTAACCATCTCATTATCCTTCATAGCAGAAACAGCTACACTCCACGTTTTGCGCGATGTATCGGCTGAACGGACATCAAATGCAAGCGATCTATTACCACCGTTTTGCTCATCCATGATTCGCACGTATACATCACCGCCAGCGGATGGAGGCTTATTGACATCGAACTTATCAACTCCGGCTTTACCACTTTGCGCAACTGCAATAACGTTCTCTCCATCACGGTCGCCCTTGACGGACGCCCCAATTTTGAGACCATATTGAAGATTACCCATTGCAGCCCGTCCAGCACCTTGAGACGCAGAAGGCGGTACTACAAGAGTGACATCACGGTACGTGCGAACCCAGTAACCTTGGAACGGTTCCAATCGACCAGATGGTGCTACTGAGTAACTGTAATCTCCACTGATATACGACACCAAAACTGGCGAGATATAGCCAAGTTGAACAGCATCACCAAGCGAGTGCGCGACACCATCGGCAACAACACTGACAGCGTTCCAATCGACAGGGAACAGGAACGGAGCACCGATCATGTTCCATCCACCATTACCGGCATACACCTTAATACCAACGGAATCGATGGCAAGTGGTGACGATGAAGAAACACCGGGTGTCGGGAGCTGAGTCGTATCGAGCACTGTAGGACGATCGATATTCAACCAGTATCCATTACCGATCGGACTGATGGACGTTGAAGGATTACTCTGTTCGAACGTAATAGGCGATCCAGTGGTGACCAACCTGGCAGCAAACGGTCCATTGACACCGACCATCGCAACATTGATAGCACCATCTGCATAGGTCGAATATTCTTGCTCACCACTCGCTCTAAGCGGGTTGTAGCGAGCAACACTAAACGAAGGAGCTAGACCAAGCAAAGCCCGCTCAGGTGTACCAGATGCGATGCCGTTAAGTTTGTACGGAACCGCAACCATCGAACGACCACGCGGAAGGACTTTATCGACTACCGTAATGAACTGGATATTCTTTTCAACTCCAGCAACCTTCACTACGATTCGATATTGACCAGCACCGAGGTTCACGCTCTCCGAGGCATCTCTAGGTACTTGAACAGTAAATGTCTTCCCCTTGATGTCACCTTGACCCAACGTCGGAACATCAAAGTGACCGGATCCACCACGTCCACCAACGTATGTCTTCAACGTCGACGGATTGCGTCCAACCGTCTGAATCTCAACGGTAACATCACCTTCATTGATCGCAGGAGCTACAGCACCGCTAGCTACTATCTTCGAAACTCCAGACATCGTCACTGATAACGGAGCTTGGTGGAAGTAAGTGGTTCCACGATCTACACCATTACCGCCAACCAGTTCCACAGATGGATCCGGGTCAGCAAATGGAAGCACAGCGGAGTACGCATCCAAGATACCTGGACCGTACTTTTTCAAATCAGGTCCATCCGCAGCAGCCTGTGCAGTACTGGCAAGTGCATCGTAGACATTTGCGATTGGACAGCCCGCCGAGATAAGCAATGCAGCAACACCCGCAACGTGCGGTGATGCCATCGATGTACCAGCAAACGCATCGTACTTCGAACCGGGAATCGTACTTAATACGTCATCCAGAGGATTTCCGTTAAGAGCACCTCCAGGCGCTGCTATCTTCTTCTTATTGCCAGCAAAGTTCGAGAACGTCGAAAGCTTCCTGTTGGGTCCGACCGACGTAACGTTTATGACAAACGGGTAATCGCTTGGGTAGTGAGGGTTGACATCATTGTCAGTAGAATCATTTCCTGCAGCTGCAACAACAACGGTGTTGCCGTTATAGAGATCACGGAATGCAGCTTCTTCAGTCGTCGAGGTTCCATAACCACCAAGCGAGAAGTTGGCAACATCTACGTTCTGCGTAATTAACCAGCGGACAGCTGTAATGATTTCGGCACTCGTGGTACCTCCACTGGAACCGAAAACACGACCAGAGATGATTTTAACATCTAGTCCCTGTCGCTCCCATCCAGCAATGCCAGCAACGCCTTCCGTATTATTGGTGGATGCACCGATAGTGCCCGCAACGTGCGTTCCATGGCCCATGGTGTCACCCGTCGACGGTTCCGCAGTATGGAAATCCTGCTGCACAACACGCGACAGACCTGAAACAGTTTTGAAGTCTGGATGATCAACCTGAACACCAGAGTCTATAACACCAACCTTTATTTGACGCTTACCAGCTTGGATATTCCAAGCCTCCGGCATCCGAATAAGGTCGTAGTGCCATTGTTTTCCGTATTGCGAATCGTTCGGAGTGATCTTCTGACCAGCAGGAGCGGTTTGCTTCGGGAAACGCAAGTAGTTCAGATCGGCAGAGTGTGCTCCGCCATCCCGAAGACTTGCAGCGATTTCAAGATCCGGAGCAAGGTTGGATGTCGATGGTGTTGACTTGTCACGACCAACGACACCAACCAGATAATGCCCAGGAGCGTATGCAAGCGGACGAATAACCTCACAGCCCGCTCCAGCAACGATACGTGCTGCATCAGCCGCAGTCATGGACTCACTGAATCGAACAACGATTTCACCAGGAACCGATTTTGCCTGCTGCGCCAACGTAGCGCTCGAGAGCGCACCAACGACAATGGTTCCTGCAAGTAGCTTGAGTAGTGACATAGGGTCTTCTCGCTTACACAATTATCAAACTTACGAAGTCAGTTGAAGCTCCGGAGAGGACGAACCTCTCCGGATTAGTCAACTAGTTGCTAGGAGGGCCTGGAGGCGTTGGAAGCTTTCCAAACGCAGAGCCATCCTGGCTGTAGACGAAGTCACCCGCATTAGGAGTGTCTTTACCGACAGGACCTGGAAGGTCACCGGCATTACGTCCACCAACTCTGTAGTACACACGATCACCAGAGCGGAGGTTACGGAATTCCGTTGAGATGTCGAAGGTTTCTGTTCTGGAATCAATACCGGACAGGTAAGGAGCCGTAAACGGACCCTTCTGAACCTTGTTCTTGAAGTCAGGACGTGATGAGAACTCAGCGACGTATTCATTAGCACCAGGAGTGGTACGGAACGATACTGTCACGCGCCGGAGATCTTGGTCAACCGTAGGACCGGTAACACCAGGACGAGCGATTGGAGTAACTGCACCACTGGTTGCTTCGACATTGGACTCACGGTACAGAAGTTGCGTTCCACCGTTGTTTCCGCCGCCACCACCACCATTGTTTCCGCCGCCACCGCCGCCGATGTTTCCACCACCGCCGCCACCAATGTTTCCACCGCCGCCGCCGCCGATGTTGCCACCGCCGCCACCGCCAATGTTTCCACCGCCGCCGCCGCCACCGATGCCGCCAGCACCACCGCCACCACCGATACCGCCAGCACCACCACCACCGGTGTTACCAGAGTTATTCAAGTTGGCTGCCTGGAGTTGCTTATACAGCACCGCCACGCGGTATCGATGCGTAGCAGCAACAGTCAATGGAGCAACTGTAACCGTAGCAGTCGCAAGAGAACTAGGTATCGACGGATCATTACCGCCACCACCGTTGTTACCACCGGCATTATTGTTCCCACCAGCGGTATTGGTACCACCTGCAGTGGTTGTGCCACCTGCAGTGGTTGTGCCACCAGCAGTCGTGGTACCAGCGTTTGTAGATTGGAAACCTCCACCTGCATAACGGATATGGTTGTACGTTAATGTACCTGCACGCAGTGGAGAGTCCACGAAGTACATCTGGTTGCGGGGAGTAACTCCAACCAAATCTTCATTACGGTAGATGTGATATTCGATGACGTTGTTGAACGGTACATCAGGAGCTGGCTTCCAACGGACCTCAACACGAGCTGCAGTCGGATCACCACTAGTAACAATGGAGGATTCTGCATAAGCACGAGCACTAACACCGATGATGCCTGCGCCGTTGTTCGATGACGTAGTTCGGGTTACAAACGCACCCAGAGCTACAGCAGCAACAACACCAATGACAGTTTGCACCGGACTCTTCTGCTTACGTTGTCTCGTCCGGAAGTTGTCAACATCTGCGACCGGAGACTTTACAAACTCACCGGTGCTCGACACACTGATACCAGGAAGCGAGAAGACAGAGACGAGCTTGTCTTCAGGGCGGATTCCCTTACCAGTGTCTACGATAACTGCTTCAGAATCCGTGGCGTTTACAGATGTAACACGCACACGTCCAACCTTTTGGCCAGCACGGAGCACGATCATCTCAAGTCCGGCAGCAATACCATCACGTGCACCCTTGTTAAGGCGAACTTCGGTATTCCCACGGTTAATCAGGACCGTGGCTTCTGGCAGAGAATAGTCTCTGACTTGCTTTACAGCAGAGAATGCAGCGGCCGTGATTGCTTGGCTAACAAGCTGTTCATCGTCTGCAGTGACGCCAGGTGCTGGAATCTGGGATAAACCCATTTGCATTGCACCGTTGACAAATTCACCAGATGACGTATCCGTCATCCGAACACTCAGCGTCGCTTTGGCACGACGTGGAGCCTCAGTGAACTTGACATCAATAATGTCACCAGTGACGATGTACTTCACACCCAAGGATTGTCCTAATCGGAGCAATCCAATGTTGTTTGTAGGCAGCGTGATATCGAGCTTGGATAGCTCTTCAACCACGGTTGACCGTGGAGTGATGTCATAGCCACCGCCGCGCGACATTTCAAGCCACACAGCATCGGTCGCATTTCGCGACTGAATAGCACTCACCCGAACTCCAGGAATAACCCCGAAGTCTAGGATTGCAACAGATGGCAATGCGGTTACCTGTGCTCGCACGGGGCGAGGTACCGCTAGGATAAGCAATTGGAGCAGCATTGTACAAATCAGCGTCCAGCTGACCCGTCGTCCGATACTCCCAAGCGCTATTTGCTTCAACGCGATGTTCCTCCGTCCGTCGGCAGATTCTCCCAGTTCCTGGGTAGACCTACCTAACGCTGCTCTCGGGTTACGACCCTTGTGCGCAACCCATATTCAACAACCGGCTCTCATTCCCCTGCTGACACAAGACCAACAGGGGACATTGTTTCAGATTAGCGGATAGTAGTCATCGGAACCCGATGAGTCACTACACGTCCATCCGAGTCTGTCGCACGGACGACGACCACGTATGCACCAGCAGGAATATCCCTGCCGTCGGCATCACGGCCATCCCATGCAACCGTCGATTCTTTCATCCCGACCGAGCGTGTGATCAGCGATCTGACCGAACGACCGGCTACAGTTTGAATATCAACACTGATTTCAGTAGCTACGGTTGTGGTGATACCGAATCGGTAACCAGCTGACCGAGTTGCTCCTGGAATCGTACGCAATCTAGATACTGCCAATGCACCCGACGATTGAGTCTTCGCTTCGAAGACGAACCGTCTTGATCCACCAGCTACCGCATCATACTGGTAAGCACCCGCAGATCGGACACTAATCCGTTTACCTGTTACTGTATCTGTTACAAACAGATCTAGGTTTCGAGGAAGCGAACCGGCTGATGGCCATTGGAGCAGTGTACTACCACCACGGGATGTCTTTACAGACACTGCCCAGCGCAGGTCATCCTTGCTACCGACCACAGAGTCTGCCAGACCAATCGAACGACCTGCAACCTGTCCATCAACAGTCAAGTACACGGAATCCACACCTACAACCATCGGAGGCTTGACAGCGTCAACCTGGTTATCGAATGCATCAGATGCATTTGGTGCAACACCGATCGTGTTGTCAGTGTCACGCAGCTTACCCTGCACCACCGCAACCTGTAAGCGCCAATCGGTCGATGACTTAGATTCAATCTTGCGAGTGACCACATTGGTGATGTCATCACGGCGGATCGTCTTCGCTGGCATCGGTCGAACGCCACGGCTGGATGGATAAGTAAGGACGAGCTTGAGTGATTGTGTAGTCGCATTACGGAACCAGTATCCAGCCCACGGCTTCAAGACACGTGTTTCGAAGTACTGACCACCACTGTTACTACCGGTGTATCCAAAGAGCACTCCAGAAACGAGGTTCAGCTGAACAGCTTGCGTCATTGAATAGACGTTGCCTTGCTCATCTCGAACCGATGCATTCTGGTAGATATCCAGATCGACACCGGCGGCACTCGGATTGGATGGACTCGTGAACGGATGACCAATCAAGTTCCAGCCTGGAGCCAAGCTCATCACGAACTCATTGCCAGGAATCGGAGTACCCGTCTTAGCAACGCTTGTGATGGCGCCAAACTTCACAAAGTAACCCTTGCCCGTGTTCAAAGGAACGTTGGCTCCAGTGTTGTATTCCACGCCGGTCCAGTCAGCTACGTTGAAGGCATTGTAGATGGATACATCAGAAGTCGTACCAGCCACACCGTCGCCATCATTGTCACCAGTGGATGTCAATCCATAGATGTCTCTGGATGCCGTCCCTGCGTATTGATATGGAACAGACACGAGTTGCAGACCATCACCGTAAACACGTGGTGGAAGCAACCGGAAGTTCACCGATTTCGTCTCAACACTCGTTACAACAGTTGCGACTAGCTGAACTGGATCTGATACGAGACCGTCCTTCTCAACTACGACCACATACTTACCAGGCGATACGCTGTCAACTCGGAAGTTGGAGACATATCCGTTAGCTGTCGATGCTGCTCCGGTCGTTGTGGTGTACGTAGGTGTTGTTTCTACAACCCCACCACGATCCAGATAGAGCTTGACCGCTGCAGAACCGATTGCATTCCCTAGTATGCCCGTCACATTGCCACTCAGTGAACCTGGGGCTTGTGGAACCAAGCGAAGGTCAGCAGCAACCACAGGGGTATTACCCTGAACAGACACCTGAACCGTATCGCTACCGAACCCAAGGGCTGTTCCGGTAAGGATGTAGCCACCAGCAGGAAGCAGGTTGGATGATGGTGTCGCTGTCGTTGTCAGTGAATACCGACCATCAGCATCTGTAACTGCAGTTGCAACAACGGCATTCGTTTCGGTCGATACTGCACTTACAAAGGCACCTTGAATCGGGTCACCCGTTGGACGGTTGATGACTCGCCCGCTTATCGACTGTGGAGCACTCGGAAGATAGAAGTCAATCTGAGGATTCTTGTCTTCACCCACCGTTAGAACATCACGGCCGTTTACCGTAGTGATCGTCGTTTGCTGTCCAAGCTTGAACCGATCCGCCTGTGCTGCAGCTGTGACGAGCACAGAGCCATATGCAGGATTGTAGTTCGGGTTTGGAATCAGATTGCCATCGGTGTCATACGTATCCTTAGCATTGCAGAGGACAGTATATTCACCAATAAGAAGATCCTTTAGTTCATACGACCCGCCAGGAATTCGAGCATCTGATTTGTCTCGGCTCATCGCTGAGAACACAGATGTCTTGCCATCTGGGTTCAAGCGTCGCGCTTGAACTTCGATGTTGGCAATCGGAGTCACCTTGTCAAGCGACAGGACACCACCAGGTGTTGGTGCGGTCGTAGCGATGCTTGTGAGCTTTCCAGGATTTGCACGCTTCATAACAAGCGAGATGTTTCGACGGCCTGTGCCGTGAACAACTTCACCTGCAGTGTGCTGCGTGTAATAGCCCGGCTTGTAACCGTAGATTCCGTAGATACCACCATCAATGCCATCGATTTGGAAGAATCCACCAGCATCGGTGATCGCAGTACCAGCAGCCGGAGCTGTTTCAGCTCCTGAGATGGCGCGAACGAGCGCATCCGCTACAGGAGATCCTTGTTCATCTACCAAGCGTCCAGAGACAGTAGCTGTACGGAATCCCAT
>CAIRTT010000420.1 GCA_903881535.1 uncultured Armatimonadota bacterium | reverse complement strand
GTGGCATTGTCCGGTGCGGCGATGTAGTACACAAAGCCAGTGACAGAATCAATGCATGAGACGCTGATCACATCAAAGGCGCCGGTTGTGATGGGCTTGATTTGTTTACCATCCCGAGAGACGCGGTAGAGGCGCTTCCAGCCATCCCGCTCACTTGTCCACGTAAAAGCTGCCGCATCGTCGAGCCACTTTATATTGTCGTGAATGTCTAAAAAGGCTGTGTCTGTGTCGGTAAGGATGTTCTTTATGGCCAGTGTTGATGCGTTTGCAATCCACACTTTGTTCGTGTTTTGCCTACGGTTCAGCTGCTGAATCATCAGCTCATTGGAAGATGGAACAAAGTCCATACGGGCCAGGTAATTGTTCGTTGGGTCGCCTGGGATGGCAAAGAACTTTGGTTTACCCCCGGATGCTGGAACGACGCCGATTTTGACGTCGGACAGCTTTGTACCTACTTTTGGGTAGGGGAGAGGTATTGGTTTTGAGTAGATGTCTGAGAGATTATCAATGAGGTAGAAGGTGCCAATGTTCCGTGTATCGGAATG
This sequence comes from uncultured Armatimonadota bacterium, assembly GCA_903881535.1. Taxonomy (GTDB): domain Bacteria; phylum Armatimonadota; class Armatimonadia; order Armatimonadales; family Armatimonadaceae; genus CAIRTT01. Next base: position 1,505 of record CAIRTT010000420.1, on the reverse strand, counting down.
CCAAAATGCGATTGTCTTGCCATCGGGGCTCCACCGGAAACCATCTCGGCAGTCGAGTTCCTCTTCATAAACCCAGTCAAACGTGCCGTTGACGGTATGCGTTCCTCCATCATGGGTGAGCTGGATGCGTCGCTGGGATGTTAGGTCTTCAACGTAGATATTATTTTTGCTGACAAAGGCAACGGATGTCCCTTTGGCGTTGAACTTTGCAAACATCAGAGTTCGTGATGCAAGGCCCTTACCGATTTGATGGAGCTTGCCCGTTCGTTGGTCAAGAACCCAATAATCGCCACGGGTGTCGTATCGCCAGACTCTCGCGGTGTTAGTGAAAATGAGGACTTTACGGTTATCATCCGACCAAGTGTAGTCAGCAATTTTAAGGGGTGACTTCTGCCCATTTGGTGTTAGCTGTTTCGATGAAACGAGGACGGTTTTGGCTCCCGATTTTGCATCGTAGCGCGCTATATCTTGACCACCAGTGCTTGCTGCTTCGAGCGTTGCGTAGCTGACATTGTCTTTCATCCAGCGTACAGGCCCGAAGCCTCGCTCTCTGTAGGTACCGTTTTGGTAGATGTCTTCCAATGTCAGTCGCTGTGGTGGTGCCACTTGTGAATAGCAAGTAAGTATTGTGGATGTGCACCAAAGGAAAGCTACGATGAATGCTCTTATAACCATTGAGATACTGAACTCCACTTGAGATTGCAGGACAGGTTTTAACAAGTCACGATTTCAAACACAGATGCTGTGAATGGTACTAAGCATAATTACGTTCTGCATCCCGGCCCGCAATAGTTATCAAAGCCGTTATTCGAGTATGGCAATGCTTTCTTGTTAGCGAAAGTCGATCTTGACAAAGGTAATCGCTTGGGCCCGTCATGTCATTTTGGAACTGATTAGGTTAGCCCTGATGATGTTCGGAGGCGCATGAAATCGCTGTTGCGGTATGTATTGCGGTACGGTCGCTCCACCCACGAAAAAAGCCCCTCATCTGAGGGGCTTTCTTATCCTAAAATGCTTAAGCCGACGATCCGGATCGAACGGACGACCTGCTGTTTACGAAGAGGATTTTGGCACGTTTTTGAGACTGCATAAATTGCGATTTAGCCTATGGGAATGGCATAAAACCATGCATTCAATGTTCGTTTTGACCCTGAGATCTTTCGAATTGGTGTCAAACTGGTGTCAGGGGATTACGAGTTGACACCAATTGTCAATACTCTAAAATTAGGTCAGCAATGCACTGAAGCTGGGTGGAGGCAATTAAGATCCTGATGTCCGTGCTCAGGAATGATTTTGACGGGGCTGGCGGGGAAATTCGGGAAGACGGATTTGTTACCGCGAGTGGCAGCGACCATCGTTTACGGTTGAAACAAACTTTGAAACGGGAAATGCGACAAAATTGGTGGGATAAATCCATCGTTGATGCCCAATTCCACATACCAGACGTTGTTAGGTAGATGACATCAACTCGACATCTGATTTCCGTGACTGGGCAGGAAAGATTC
>CAIRTT010000419.1 GCA_903881535.1 uncultured Armatimonadota bacterium | reverse complement strand
TGGAATCCGCGCTGATGGCAGTGTCGTGCTGGTAACAGTCGATGGTCGTCAAGCGACTCTAAGCCGCGGTGCTTCGCTGTCTGAGCTGGCAACCATTCTGATTGCGAAAGGGGCGACCCAAGGCTTGAACCTCGATGGCGGTGGAAGTAGCGCTGCCATCGCAAGAAATCTTGTGGTGAACTCGCCATCGGATGGTTCGCAACGTCCAGTCGCAGATGCCCTCCTCATCTCAGGCAATCCACCGGTAGGCGGATCAGAACCATTTTCCATTACGGGCCTTGCGCAAAGCCCATTATCGAGTGGCGATGTCAGCGATCTTAAGGACACCAGTGGACGGCCAGTTGAAACGGGTATATGGGGCACGGATGGCAAAGGTGTATTCATCGACCAGGGAGGCAGGCTCCGTGTGATGCGGGCTGGAACGAGCAAGATTTCCATCGCGTACCCAGGCAAAGAAGCATCTGCTAGCGTCAAATTGATTGACCCGAATGCACCCGTCAAGCCCAAGACCCCACCCGCTAAGTAAGCAAGCTCGGATCAGTCCCATAAAGATAAAGAATCATTGGTTACAGTAAAAACAATCGACCCGAATGCACCCGTCAAGCCAAAGACCCCACCCGCTATGTAAGCAAGCTCGGATCAGTCCGGTTAAGGCAAAGAAGCATTGGTTATAGTGAAATCAATCGACCCTAATCCACCTGTGAAGCCTAAATCCCCGCCAGTAAAATAGCCTAACGCGACTTAGTCCGCCTTTTCTACGTATTGGATAGCATCTTGCGTTGGCTTATCGCGATAGAACGCGCGCACCGTTCCAACGCTAAAGACATCGAAAGCAATCAGAGCAGCAACGACAATCGCCGCAACTCCTGTCTTGATGCGCGAGTTTTTTAGTCGTTCAACGGCACCCGTTACTAAGAGTGCACCACCGAGTGCGGCAGCGATCGAGTAGCGCCCCGTAGAAAACACGACATCCCAGTCCGAGTACAACAGCTGCTGCAGAAGTCCTGTGACAGCGAGCACGATTGCAAGCAATCCGGCCATCCGTACGACAATCGATTCTGCAGGCACGCCCGGTAACATTCCTCGTCGCGCCTTGCTGAAAACATCCAAATTGATGAGGAGAACCGCAAGCGACATCAAAATACTGATACTCGACCACGTGACCAAATCAATCCCCATGTGAAATTGCATTAGCCACATCGGAATTGCGGCACAGCCCCCAACCCACAACAGGATGACAGGCGCACTCAGCGTTACACCGGCGCCTTGGACCTGAATACCCGTCCCGAGGAGCTGTCCAAGTGAGTGGGATGCATCCAACAATGGCCTATGGAATGTCCTGATGAGCGGGACTCCAAGCGTCATCTGGTTGATGAGCATCCACAGCAATACAGGAAGCGCTATGCCGGGAATGAGCATTAGCACTGACTTCTTCATTGAAGCTTTGGACAGTGTGATCATTAGGAGTCCTGGAAGCCAAATGCCAGCCGTAAGTCGGGTTACCAAGGCAAGTCCAAAGAGAGCTCCAGCGAGAATGTACAGCTGATTTTTAGCCGTCTGCTTGGCCCGGATACCGACATACAACGCTGCCGTCACCAATGCCATTGCCATCGGCTCGTTCGAAATGTTTCCATGCATGTGACCGAACATCGGCGTAAACGCCATCACGGCCGCGCACACAAGACCTGCCGTTTCTTGTTTGAAGGTGAGTTTTACAATGCAATACGAAAACCAAACACTGATGGCGCCGAATATCAAACAAAGCCACCGGATGGACATTATTCGCATCGATGGTGTGGCACCGCCGAGCGCCTTCCATGGAATGGCAGCAATACCGTAGAACAGTGGTGGGTGCTGAGCCTGGTAGGAAACAAACTGCTCAGGATCTGTTCTACGATCTGGTGATGGCTTCGGGATTC
>CAIRTT010000418.1 GCA_903881535.1 uncultured Armatimonadota bacterium | reverse complement strand
ATCAAAAAATAGAATAGGGACCTGAAATGCCGCAAAAGCCACTAACGCTCACCGGAGATATCCGTCTTGCGCACGATCCAACAATTGTTGTCGATGCCGGCATCTGGTGGCTGGTTTCCACAGGACCGGGCATCGGGCTGCGAAAGAGCACGGATGGCCGTAAGTGGCAATACGTTCAAGAGATTTTCAAGCCGCTGCCTGAGAGCGCACTGAAAGTCCAGCCGAATGCGAAGAACCTCTGGGCACCGGATCTTGTAAAAGTCGGGTCGCGCTGGCATTTGTACTATTCGGTCAGCGCCTTTGGGAAGAACCGCAGTGCGATTTGTCTTGCATCGAATAAAGTGCTTGACCCCGCGCATCCAGACTACGCCTGGAAGGATGAAGGCATCGTCGTCGAGTCCTTCCCGACAGACCACTTCAATGCGATTGATCCATCCGTTGCAAAGGATGAAAAAGGTATCTGGTGGATGACGCTCGGCTCGTTTTGGGGTGGATGTCAGCGTTTTCGCTTAAATGCTGCGGCGACGCGGGTAGATACAAGTTACCAAATGAGCTGTGTTGCGCAGCGTCCAGAGCTTCCGCATGCGATTGAGGCCCCCGCGTTTTTCTTTCGGCGTGGGTGGTGGTATCTGGTTGTCAGCTTTGACTTTTGCTGCCGGGGTTCGGAGTCAACGTACAACATCCGTGTTGGGCGCAGCCGAGCCATCGATGGCGAATTCTTCGATGCCGCTGGCCAAAAGCTGAGTGAAGGTGGCGGGACGATGCTCCTGGATGGCCGCGGTCAAATGGCGGGTCCCGGGCACGCGATGATCACGACGGCTGGCCGTACCGACTATTTGGTTCATCATTGGTATGACAAAAGTGTGCCGCGTGGCGTGACGACGCTTGGCATTCGTCCAATTTCGTGGACGCGTTCGGGGTGGCCTGAGGTCGACCGGGATGCCCCTGTCGTCGACCCCGCGGCGGTGCGTTAGCGGGTAAAGGCTTCTGTAACCGGACGGCCATCCAAATCCGTTGGGATAGGGATACCAAGGAGCCAAAGCGCTGTCGCGGCTGTGTCACAGGTGCTTGGTTGGCCGAGTTTTGTGCCTGCTTTGACGCCAGCGCCGTAAGCAATCCACGGAATTTCACGGTCATCGGTAACATCCATGCCGTGCGTCTTTTCGTGTCCGCCATGGTCCGCGGAAATGAGGATGACGGTTTCGTCCATCAGGCCTTTGCGGCGTAGTGCACTGACGATGATCTCGATGCCTTTGTCGCAATCTGCAAAGGCCTTCTTTTGCTGCGGGCTGCCCCAGCCAAAGCTGTGGCCTGTGCTATCGGCATCCGCGAAGTGGACAAAGAGGAGGTCTGGGGTGTTCCGCCGGATGGTGTCTGCGACGGCTGTTGCCACGGCAGGTGCGTAGTCACTGATGACGGCGTAGTTATCAAGGCTGCCTGGGAGGAAGAGGTGGGTGAACTTTTGCTTTGCGGCAAAGAGGCCTGTACGCAGCTTCCGGTTGAACTTTTTCGCCAGTGAGAAGATGGTCGGCACGGGAACCATCCCCTTTTGAGGCTCCCATTCATTCCAGGTGATTTTGTGTTTGACTGGCTTTACACCGGTCAGCATCGATGTGTGGTTCACGAGCGTGATCGATGGGATGACGGCTTGGGCTTTCATCGTGGATGCGCTGTGCTTCAGCATCCCTTCGAGGTGCGGCATCCGGGAAACGCGCATCACAGCCGGCTTTCCACCATCCAGGCTGATGATGACAACGCGCTTGACAGCCGATGGAGGGGTGGGGAAATTACCTTGAGGTCGCATTTTTGAGTTTTTCCAGACTTTGAAGAAGCTGCTTCAGTTTATCGGTCGGATATTTGGGATTGTTAACTGGCGAATGGCCTATTCGACAAACTGAATACTGCCCAAAGGTCTAACTGGCTTAATCTTTTAGAAGTAGGCTAATCGCTTCCGCAAGCGTGTAATCCTTGTCTGTCAGCATCCCTGCATCGTGTGTCGTGACCCGAAGGGAGACTGTGCAGTAGTTTATAGTGATGTCTGGGTGGTGATTCTGTTGCTCTGCGAGCTCGGCGACGGCATTTACGAACGCCATCGCATCCCGAAAGGTTGGAAACCTATCGCTGCGTTGAAGATGTTGGCCATCGCGTAGCCAGCCATGCGGGAGTGGGGTGTTCATCATGATGCTCTTTTTGATTTTATGTTAATCTGTGCTTATGCAACTTACGATT
>CAIRTT010000417.1 GCA_903881535.1 uncultured Armatimonadota bacterium | reverse complement strand
CACTCGCATAACCAACTAAAATAGAAAGCCCTAAACCTACACCTGTTGAGCCCATTCGTCCAGACCAAACCAAAATGGTTCCAACTGTTGCAACCAAAACTGAAATATGCATCCCACTGGTTGACAAAACATGAACGGTCCCTGTTCGTCCAAAGGATTCCTGAAGCTCAAAAGGAAGGTCATCCGTGATCGATAACAGAATCCCACTCGCCAGAGGAGCCGTTTCCGCGGGAAGGCCAGCATGACATCGCGTATCAATCCAGGTTCGAACCATTGATATGAATCGACCACCGATGTTAGTCCGGGATTCGAGGAGCACGACATTGGATCTTGCAGCTGACACAGCTCGAATATGATGAAATTTGCACCACTGTTGATAGTCGAACTCACCGATATTTCGAGGCGGCTCGGGAACCGAAAAGTCGGATGTTACACGAACACGGTCCAAATAACTGAGTGCTTGCTCTGTGTTCGTTCGAATTGCATACTTTCCAGTTGCATTACAAACGACGAACCTGATGGATGTTTGCCCTCGCCGGATAGGTGAGCATACATCTCCAGTTATTTCTGCCGGCAGAGCGTTAGGAATGACAGCATTTGTTAGTGGATGCAGCGTGATCACAGCAGAACCGAGTACGGCTGCGATGACTATCGCTAAACGTTTGAATGTGCCGGCAGGCGGCATCGCGACTAAAAGCAAAACACCAACCGTCATGACGATCAGTGCCAAGCCGCGGTTCGATATTGTTGCGACCGCAAACGATGCGAGAAGCATCCCAAGCGTTACAGCAAACAGTGGGCGCACTTAGCTAGAAGTCATTACGGCAACGGGCACATCGCCTGGGGTCATCAGGTCCACACGGCGCAATTAAATCGCCGCAGGTACGACAAGGAAGCCACCCTGAGCGTAAACGTGCTTTGTCGCGCTCGGTTGCGATATCCGCCAATATCGCAATACGTTCTACGACACTCAACTCTTTGGACCGTTTTGGAATCTTTGCTGCATCCATCCACGGATGATTGAAGTCCGGTTCTGGAGGTGGTTCTGCCCACGGTTGATTGACAAATCGGATGTCCATCACCGATTTTTTTGCCGACCCACTCAAGTAGCGATTGACCTTTACGAGAAGCTCAGCCTTTTGCATACTGAGCTCAGCTGCCCATGCAGAACTTTTAACAGCAACGGTAAGGGTTCCATTGGTCACGTGAAGTGCTTTAGTGGCCTTTGCAATTACCGGAGATACGACAGCTTTCCATGCGAATGGAGCCATATGCTCGCGGAGGGCATCCGCTTGCCCCGGGCGTACGAATGCACGAAACACCGTTCTTGAAACACCTGTGGGTCCGGTGTTGACCTTACGCCCTATGCTTCTGGCCATGCTGCACGATCTAAAACAATCCAAAGCTTCCCGTGTGGGTTGACCCCGGATAAGGGGAAGGTCGAAATGTCATTGTTGCAAGCTAACAAGGCATCTATCCAAGGGAGCTTTTTCGCACCCGTTGCAATAACAACAACGTTTCGTGCATTGTTGATGAGTGGATATGTAAACGTCAGACGTTTAACAGGGGGAGGCAACGAACCATGGTCAGCAAGGCAAATTAAGTTTGTATCCGTCAAGGATGGCTTTTCTGGAAATAGGGATGCCGTGTGACCATCTTCGCCAAGCCCAAGCATCACGCAATCAAAGGACGGCCGCTCTCCAAGGACCCTTACCATCTCCGCTTGGTAGTTAGAAGCGATAGATTCCTCCGCATGAGCCATATCTGGTAAATACACTTGAGCCCGGGTGACATCTGGCCAAAGCCTAAGCATCGTTCCTTGGTTAGAATCGTTGCTTGATGTGGGGACCAGACGTTCATCAGACATGAAGACCTTTACCGATGCGAGTCCATGAAAAGTTTCCGCCTGCCAGAGTTTGAAAAGTGCTTGGGGCGTTGATCCTCCACTGATTGCTAGTGATGCGCTACCACGCTCTAACATGGCTTCCGTGCATAGCCGTTGAATGAGCTCCGAAGACATTCTTGTAACACCATCAGCTGTATCACAAAGTACAAACTCTCTGTTCATAGCACGCATCCTACCCCGGGTTGACCGTTCGAACCGGCTCACACTATAATCAATACAACAACCTAAATGCCACTAACAAAACCAGCCCAACGAAGATCAACATCGACTACACCGCAACGTCGAATCCCCGCCAAAAAGCCACGCACAAACAGTCGTTTGAAATTGGACTTTTTCGGAATACTTTTAGTCGCAATTGGCCTTGGTTTGAGTGCGACATTGCTTGTTCCATCTACGACAGAAGTTGGTAACTTTATCGGATCGACCGCTGCTTTTGGAATCCGTTATGTATTTGGCATTGCAAGCTATCTGGTAGGAATCACCATTTTCGCATCTGGCATATGGATATGCCTTGGCAAGCAAATCAACTATGTAAAGCTGGCGAAGGCGACGTTCGCTGTCATTCTCTTTCTGACGGCCATTCACATCTTCTTTGCTCCGCAAGAGCGACAGGTGAGCGATCTTATTGAGACAACTGTTCTTCAACGCTACGGTGGTTTTATTGGGGGGCAGATCAGCTACCTCATGGTCGGGCTAATCGGCAGACTTGGGGCAAGAATCCTCATGGTTCTTCCTGTTATCGGGGGGATTTTGGTTATTGTGGACAAACCACTACCTGAACTTCTCGCTCCGATTGAAGCTTTCATTATTCGGGTTCTTAAAGATACATCCTCCAATGCAGCTGCACGGGCTGCTGCGATGAAGGCATCCTCAGCAAGTGCAAAGCAGTCCTCATCACGTGCACAGGACCGCGTCTTTGGAGACCACCGAGACAATGATGGAGATGATTTTCTTGCTCCAGAGCCATCCGCCGATCCCGTCAAGCCGCCAACTAAACGCAAAGAGTTTGTTCGTTCGCCAGAGTTGGAACAGGTGTCAGGTAGCGATGTAACAGCTGATATCGTGCCATCAACTCAGCCTTCTGGCAAAACATTGTTTGATTTGGAGTCTGAACCACAGACATCTGAAGTTGTCGGGGATGACGGTACCGGAGGAGCAGGGGATACACCTAAGTCACTTGAGCCTGTGTCAAAACTGGTCTTCCAGATGCCATCGACCAGCCTACTGGCACCAGCTGTCCCGCTTGCAAACCCACAGGCTGGTGCGAGTGAAGCGCGCCGCCAGCGAATTATCCAATGTCTCGAAGACTTTGGCATCGGCGCAGAGATAGAGCGAATCAGTTATGGTCCGACAATCACCCGCTATGAAGTTGCTCTTGAGCGTGGCATCAAGGTTAGTAAAATTGTCTCCCTCGCGGATAACCTAGCGATGGACTTGGCGGCAATCGATGTACGTGTCGAAGCTCCTATTCCTGGACGCAGCGCCATCGGCATCGAGGTTCCAACCGATACACCGACACCAGTCATGCTCAGAGAGTGTCTGGAATCGCCGGAATTCAAAAATGCTGCGGGGCGTCTTACCTTTGTTCTGGGCAAAGATGTGACTGGAAATGTCCGTGTAGCTGACCTTGCCAAAATGCCACACCTCCTGGTCGGTGGCTCAACAGGCTCAGGCAAGTCCGTTGGACTTAACGTTCTTATCACTAGCTTGATCTACCGAAACTCACCGCGCGAGCTCAAGTTTCTGATGATCGATCCTAAGAAGGTCGAGCTTTCTCTATACGCGGGTATTCCACACTTGGCATCACCGGTTGTCACAAACCCAAAACAGGCTCCCAGTGTCTTCAAACAAGCAATTCGCGAAATGGAGAGCCGCTACGACAAGTTCGCAAGGCTCGGGACACGCAACATCGAAGGCTATAACACAAAAGTCGATGAGCTGGAACGGTTGCCGTATTGGGTCCTTGTTGTCGATGAGCTTGCAGATTTGATGATGACATCCGGGCCGGAAATCGAAACATGTATCTGCCGACTTGCGCAGCTTGCACGTGCAACGGGAATACACCTCGTTATCGCAACGCAGCGCCCAAGTGTAAATGTCATCACAGGTACCATCAAGGCCAACATTTCCAGCCGGATCGCCTTCGCAGTCAACTCAGCGGTCGATTCCCGGACGATTCTTGACCAAGTCGGAGCTGATAGGCTGATTGGCCGCGGCGACATGCTCTTTATGCCAATGGATGCAGCGAAGCCATTTCGTATTCAAGGTGCTTTTCTCTCGGAAGGGGAGACAGAGGCACTTGTCAAATTTCTCCGTCATCAGGGTTCCCCGAACTACGATGTCCAACCGAGTACGCTTGCCGAAGCAGCGAATGAAGCAGACCAAGCAGATTCTGGACATGAGGATGACCTGTTTGAAAGCGCAGTGCGCCTCGTCGTGACGGGAGGCTCAGCAAGCACATCGATGCTCCAACGCCGCTTTAAGATTGGGTATACCAGAGCGGCACGTCTGGTTGACATGATGGAGCATAAGGGAATTGTTGGCGCACTTGATGGTGCAAAGCCCCGTGAGATTCTGATTTCGCGCGATGAGATGGAAGCAATGTTTGGCACTCCCGAAATGCATATGGAGGAATAGGAATGGCAATAGAGCTGATTCTGGGAGATATACGAACTCAGGAATACGTCGGTGCGCAAGCCGGGGCGATGGTGATAGAGGATGACAGGATTGTGTTTGTCGGCACACCGGATGCCGCCCTTTTGCTCATCAGCGATTCTCCGTACACACTTCAAGATTACAGAAACAACGTTGTTCTTCCAGGGTTTATCGATTCCCACATTCACTTTTTAGCCTATGGAATGGGCCGT
>CAIRTT010000416.1 GCA_903881535.1 uncultured Armatimonadota bacterium | reverse complement strand
CGAAAATCATCCCTATACAGTCCAGAAAAATCGTAAATGTCAGCAAGTGCTCAAACGACTTCCCGACAAACACACTGGCAAAAGATCCCGCAGCAAAAATCGACAGCGCACGTGGATCCACATGCCGCGACTTATCGGTATGCGTAAACCACTTGGGCAACACGCCATCCTCGCACATCGCCGTCATCACGCGCGGATTCGTCATAAAGTTGACATTAATGGCGCCGCAGACCGAGACAAACAAAATCGCCGCGAGGATCTTGCCGCCAAGAGGACCCATCAGATTCGTCGCAACCACTGCCGCAATATTGTCCGTTGTTTTCAGGGCTTCAAACCCGATGACATGGACATAGGCGATATTCGTGAGGATGTAAATCGCCATCACGAGGAACGTCCCCAGCATGATGGCCTTTGGGACCTGGCGACCTTGCGCATCACTGTCCCCGCCGAAGTTGATGGACTGTTGATAGCCTCCGTAGGTGAATGAGACCGCGATGAGCGCAATCCCAAGCGCGGCAAGCGGCGAGTGGGTGACCTTCTCTGTGATTACGGCCACTGCTTTTGGAACCGGCGCACTTGGCAGCATCACCAGACACAAAATGATCACCGCGATGGCGGCGAGCTTGATGCCAATCATGATGTTTTGCGTCGTCGCGCTGGTACGGAGGCCAAGGAGGTTGACGATGTAAAAAACGATGATGCACCCGGCTGCGATGGCATTCACTGGGATGCCCGGGAGGACGCCATGGATGTAATCGGCGCCGATCAGCGCGACACCCCCGATGGTCACCGAGTTTGAAATGAGCGTCACGGCATTGATGGCAAATGCGACCGCAGGTGAGTAAGCCTCCGAGAAGATGCGGTAGTAGGCTCCCGTCACGGGGAGGCGGCGGCCGATTTCGGCGAAGGTGCGCGCGCCACAGTAGGTGATGATGCCTCCGGCAATCCAGGCTGCATAGAAGATAAACAGGCTGCCCGATTTGAGCGCGACCGTGGCCGGCGTTCTGAAAATGCCCATGCCGATGACAAGGCTGATCACAATCATCGTGAGGTCAAACAGCCTGAGAGCTGGTTTTGTTTCTTTACTTGGTGAGAGCATTTTTTCTTCTATTTTGTTTTCAAGCCAGACCGAGAATTCCGAGACTGATCACAATCATCGTGAGGTCGAACAGCCTGAGAGCAACCTCATCCCGCTACATCAACCACATTCGGTTTCGGGCATCATACACCGCAAACACTCCATCGCATCCCCGCGGCGTTCGTAGGGCACAAAGATATGGTCATGGTAGTACGCCGACACGCTATTTCCTGGAATATCCATCGCGGCGAGAGCGGTCGTGATCGCTGCGAGAAAGCCCACCGCTTCGAGGTCGGAGTGGATGGACAGCGTGACCATCGCCCACGTAGGGAGGCCAACATCAGTTGTGGATGCCGGGCTGATAATCGTCATTCCTTCGGCTTCTCGAAACATCAAGATCGCGGATTCCAGCGTTGCCGCATCAAAGCCGCTTTTGGATGTCCGAAAGACCCATTTGCCATCCGTGAGCTGAGGCTGCATCGTTTTCAGGAGCGTGTCGAGGTTGCGTTCACCGTGCATGTATCCACTCTACGCTATGCACGCTGCCATCCAACAAACCAACCTCATTCACCGATAAGCTTGAGCCTTTCAAGTGCCACTGCAAGCTCTGTGGCCGTCAAGGAGTCCACTTGAACCCGCTTGTCGCGCCCGGTGTGCCCGGAGACCAGTGACAAGCCGCTGGGGCGCGTCCCGATGGCATCTGCAACAGCCTTGATCACTGCTGCATTTGCTTTGCCATCCGCCGGCGCAGCTGTCACACGAACGGTAACAACACCATCCGCGCGGCGCCCCACCACCTCTGTTCTGTCCGCACGTGGCGTAACGCGAAGGGTGATTATTGGGGATGCCGACATGGCACCACCTTATCGCAAGCAAAACCACCACCACCGTAGAATGCCAGCCATGGATACCCGATTTCCTGAGCCGGACGTCTCACTGGTTCACGCGATGGTTGCCCGGCAGTTTCCGGAGTGGGCTGGCCTCGAAATCCGCCCCGTCAATGTCAGCGGCTGGGATAACCGAACATTCCATTTGGGAGACACACTGCTGGTCCGGATTCCGAGTGCCGCGCACTATGTCGCTCAGGTCGAAAAGGAGCAGCGCTGGCTTCCAATTCTGAGTCGAAGCATCTCGTTATCTATCCCGATACCCGTTGCGCAAGGGATGCCGTGTCCGGAGTTCCCCCACCCTTGGAGCATTTACAGATGGTTACCGGGTGAATCGCTTTCCTCCTGCCCGGATGTCGACCAGAAGGCTCTTGCTAAATCACTGGCGGAGTTTCTACGCGAGCTGCAGGCCATTTCGACAACGGATGCCCCACGCCCTGGAGCGCATTGTTTTTTCCGGGGTGCGCACCTCAGTGTTTATGATGCCGAAACACAGCAAGCCATCGGATCGCTTGCCGGTGTTGTGGATGTTGATACGGCATCAAATGTCTGGAGCCAGGCGCTTAGCTGTCCTTATGCAGGGGATCCAGTTTGGTTTCACGGTGATATCGCGCCTGGGAACCTCCTAATGACAGATGGGCAACTCAGTGCGGTGATTGATTTTGGCTGTTGTGGCGTTGGTGACCCAGCTTGTGATCTGGCATTTGCATGGACTGATCTTGATACAGATGCCCGTCAATGCTTTCTAGGTGAGGTTGGTTCAGATGCCAATATGACATCGCGGGCCCTGGGATGGGCACTTTGGAAAGCACTGATCACCGCCGTTGATTGTG
>CAIRTT010000415.1 GCA_903881535.1 uncultured Armatimonadota bacterium | reverse complement strand
GGCAGCCCTCCCCTACGCGGAGATTTGTGTCGTAAACCTCACATTCAAGACGAAACAGATCGACAGCGTGATGTGCGGTGGAATGTGGAGTGGGTGGGCCGCTAGCCGGACTGGTCAGCTATCGGATACTGCAAGCCAGCACCCATTCGGCGGCTGGCAGGGCGGGCACCATCGTCGATGGCAATATCCGCCGCCGCAATCCGAAATGATTACACCCACCATCGGGGATGGTCGACCCACTTGGCCACCAGACGTTACCGGCAAGCCCAGCCGAACCGAAAGGTCAACGGGATTTCGCGTTACATCCGGCGACCTCGGCACGCACGCGATGCATCCACCGCGCAAGCGTGAATCAATCGGTACAAATGCGATGCATCCACCCGGCACGCGCATTATTGACATCAACAAAAGGCCAAAGCGTATCCATACACGCGGGTGGACATATGTGATCCATCCATCCACCTGGCAAGCGTAAGGATCCCGCGTTTTCTATGATCGGTAGGTGTTGACGTTTTTGCGTCAGCATTCAGATGTTCGACAACACGGGAGCAAGCGGCGGCACGCTGCTATCCCTTATGGTTACTTTTTGGTTGGAGGAAAGGTTGGAGAAATTCCTCCCAATACGCTGAATCCTGCCTTATCTGCGACTTTGCTGTTTTCATTGATACCTGCTTCGCCATCAAAGCCCATATTGGCGCTACCTAAGTGAAACTGAGTCCGCTTATAAGCCGAAATTGGCAGCTCCTCAACTTTGCCATCGCTCCAGGCGACTAAGTAGTGTCCTTCTGGCTTTGTTGACCCCGCACCTGTTTTGTAGACCGTTTTGTTAGAGCGCATGTATGTGTCGGTGTATAACCAAACGTCACGTTCACCAGGGCCCGGGAACACGGGTCTTGGTTTTCCATCTGGACGTGGGCCACGATAAGCCCACATATAACCGAATCCAACATCCATGTTGTTGAAACTATCGCTCTTTTTTCGATCTGGCGTGTCGAAGCAGTCGGCTGTCACTCTGGTCGATTCAGGCCATTTTTTGGTGAATTCAATGAGCCAGCGAGGGTCATCTGGAAAGCGCTGATACTTGTCAGCATATGCTCGAATCGCCCCTACAAGCCGCCGAAAGTCATCCTTGGCATCTCCTTGAAGATTGGTGAGACCATTTGGATTTACCTTTAATCCGGTCACTGGTATGGCTCGTCCATCCTGAAACCTATCCATCCACAGACCTGTTTTCGCCAAGTAAATTCTAACCCCAACGGTAATCAACGCTATTGGAAGAAGTAGCAAGGCGGTGAACAGCAAACGCTTTTTGGCTTTACTCATGGTTATTCTCCTTCAGAAACGCATGGAGTGTTTGGATTACAACTCACACCGGTAAATGTAGCAGAATCAAACTGGTAACAACGCAAGTCATTACCAGGGTCAAGCTTGTTGAAAACACGAATCTTAATATCGACCACGGAGTAATACTGGGTACTGAACGGCAACGGTAGACAGCACCGTACTGTTTTGGTTACCAAAAAATCCAACCTTCACTGGCTGGGCAGCTACTCGATGTTGCCGCACATTGGCTTGCGGTACCGCAAGGTGGTCCAAGAACAGTTGTAGCTTGTGTAGGTAAGGACAATGATAAGCAAGCATAAATGGTTGCAATGACGGCGATGCTGTTGGTCAGCCAGCTAGAGGACAGAATCCTTAGCCAACTAGGGGTGGGGAACTTGTTCATATTGGTTCTTACCATGTTCACCATGCAATTGTAACCACGCGCTGGGAACGAAATAATTGTCGAGTAATCAGTGTTTTGTGAAACGTCTGCTTGCTGTGCAAAGGTCTTTCGACGCATTGACTGAAACAGCGTCATGGCCCTAGGCATTTTTTCGACAGGCTGATGTCGCCAGATAGGTTGATTGCGATTGGATGAAAATTGCTGTGTAGGAGAGGCTGCTACGCCCGCCCGTGATAACGAATTGGAGAACGCAGTTGTCGATTTCGGTCAAGATTCAAACGTCTGCAAGGGCGAGACGGGACAGCCGCACGCTGACATCCTTCATGGTCACTTCTTGGTTGGAGGATAACCAGGAGGGCTGCCCCCTTGAAGTACGAATCGGGATTCGACAGCGACTTTGCTGTTTTCATCGATTCCTGGCTCACCATCAAAACCCATACTTGCACTTCCAAGGTGAAACTGTGTTCTCTTGTAAGCCGATAATGGCAGCTCCTCTACTTTGCCATCACTCCAAGCCACTAAGTAATGACCTTCTGGCTTTGACGTCGCCGAGCCGGTTCTGTAAACAGTTTGATTGGCACGCATGTACGTATCTGTGAACAGCCAAACATCGCGTTCACCGGGACCTGGAAATACAGGTCTTGGTTTTCCGTTCGGGCGTGGACTTCGATAGAACCATTTATAGCCAAATCCAACATCAGTGTTGTTGAAGCTATCGCTCATTTTGCGATCTGGGGTGTCGAAGCAATCGGCTGTCACTCTGGTCGATTCAGGCCATGTTTTGGTGAACTCGATCAGCCAGCGAGGGTCATCTGGAAAGCGTTGATACTTGTCAGCGTAAGCTCGAATCGCCCCTACAAGCCGCCGAAAATCATCCTTTGCATCTCCCTGAAGATTGGTGAGACCATTGGGATTTAGCTTCAATCCGGTCATTGGGATGACTCGTCCATCCGGCAATCTTTCTAACCACTGACCTGTTTTAGCTAAGTAGACTCGAACGCCAATGGTAGTTAGAGCAATTGGAAGCAATAGCAATGCGGTAAACATCAAGCGCTTTTTGACGTTACTCATGGCTATTCTCCTGAATGACAATCAATGGAATTAGTTATGCTGCTAGAGGATAAAGTCCCTAGCTAAGCGGGGGGGAACTTGTTCATAGTGCCTTACTACCATTTTCACCATGTGATTGTAACCACGCCTTGGGAACAAAATAATTGTCGAGTAAACAGTGTTTTGTGAACGTGGTCGTGGGTTTCCGTCAGGAGTCAGATGCCTGTAATCGTGGGAGACCACAGCGCATACACGAGGGTTTCAAGACGAAACAAGATCATATTGAGCAAGCGTGAAGCGAATAATGCCGATCGTAAGCAATCGATTTTCGAAACGCGCGGGCGGACACAGCGGTCCGCCCCTACGCGGAGTTTGTAACGTAAGGCTCACATTCAAGACGAAACAACCTCACATCGCGATGCGCGGTGGAATGTGGAGTGGGTGGGCCGCTAGCCGGACTGGTCAGCTATCGGATACTGCAAGCCAGCACCCATTCGGCGGCTGGCAGGGCGGG
>CAIRTT010000414.1 GCA_903881535.1 uncultured Armatimonadota bacterium | reverse complement strand
GCCTCGTCTTTGGCGAATCGGTCACCAAATGGTACCGGACGCAGGCCTACTACGACTCGGGTGGATGGCGTGGGACATGGGAGCTCGATGGCGGCGGTGCGCTGATGAATCAAGGCGTCCACTATGTCGACCAGCTTCGCTGGATTATGGGACCAATCAAATCCGTTGCAGCCACCATGGGAACCCTTTCGCACGAGCGCATCGAAGTCGAAGACATCGTGTCCGCCACGATTGAGTTTGAAAATGGCGCAGTTGGAACCTTAATGGCATCAACATCGATGGTGCCCGGCTTCAACCAATCCCTCGAAGTCTACGGCTCCAAGGGCAGTGTGCGAATCACGAACAGCAAGGTGATGTTTGCGCAGTTTGTGACTGGGGACGAACCACAAACGATGTGGGGCCTCGAGGGAACGCCGGCACCATTGGTTGTGGATGGCGTTTGGCAAAACGACGATGCTGAGGCGGAGACAACGACGCAGGGTCAGGGCTCTGCCGACCCCCGGGCCATCTCAAACCTCGGGCATGTGGCGCACTTGAAAGATCTCTGCGAGTGTATTCATACTGGAAATGAGACATTCATGAATGGCCCTGAAGCCCGCTACGCACTTGAGCTCATCGTTGCTGTCTACCGCAGCGCGAAGACCGGGCAGCGCGTGATGCTTCCGTTAGAGGCCTAAGCCATGGGCATCACACTCGGACGCTTGCAAAACGAGCAGTTTGATGAGGCTGCGGCGCTGATTCATGCATCCACAAATGCCTGGTACCTGAAAAACACAGGCCGGGTTGCATTTGGATGTGAGCCCAGCGGGTGCCGGCTGTTCCCGGACACCTACGATGCCCTGGATGCCGGACAGTGCATCACCGCAACCGATGACGCCACGGGAAAGCTGATCGGAACGTGCTATCTGCATCCGCGGGAGACACATATCGGCGTTGGGATTGTGAACACCGCGCCAAATGTCGCAACCGCAGGGGTGGCATCGCTGATGCTGCGGGAAGCCTGCGCCATCGCCGATGCCAGCGACCTCCCATTGCGCCTCGTGAGCTCGGCATCCAATATGGACTCCTACAGCCTGTACCACCGGCAAGGATTTGTCGCGCGTCAGGTGTTTCAGGACATGTTGTTGCATGTTCCAGAGGACCCGGCACGTCTTTCGAGTGGCATTGACACAAGCGGTGTTCGCCTTGCAAGTATCACAGATGTACCCGCAATCGCCGCGTTGGAACGGGACTTAACAGGCAGCTATCGCCTGGCAGACTGGTCACACTTTATTGAGGTCGACCACTTTAAGGTCTTTGTAGATGTCGCAGCAGATGGCACTCTTCTCGGGGCCATTAATGTGACAAACCACATCGCAAACTGCACCCTTGGCCCAGCACATGCGCGCGATGAAGCGAGTGTGTGTCGCCTCCTTGCAGCAGCACTTCCGGTGGTCGCTGGTCGGACGGCTCTGGTTTTGGTATCACCTGCAGCAACAACCGTGACACAGCTGCTCTACGGCTGGAAAGCACGTAACAGCGATATTCACCTCCTCCAAGTGCGTGGTGCGTACACCGCGCCAACCGGCGTGCAGCTGATGACGTTTCTTCCGGAGTCGGCGTAGTTTTGACCTATCGTGCCCACCTTGTTACCGGTGCCGCAGCGTTTACAGACGCCATGCAGGTGCTTTGGGATACGTGGGCATCTGGGACTCCAGGTTCGACGGCGATGCAGCGCTGGGCATGGGTTGGAGCTAACATCGACCGCGTTCCTCGTGGGATGTTTGTTGGGCTCATACTCCGCGGCAGTGATGATCTTCCGATAGCGGCGGCGGCGTTCAAGCGAACAGGCCCTGGCATTCTGGTTCCCGTCGGGGATGGTGTCAGCGATTACCTCGATATTGCGGTTTCACCGGATGCGCCTCCAACGACGATTGACCACTTGATCGATGCCATTTCTGATCAGGCTCCGGCGGTTCTCTTTCGCCAGTGCCATCCACACGGTCCGCTTGGAATGGCGTTCCGCGGCGCGATGGAGGATGGAGAGGCGTGTCCCGTTCTCGCACTCGCACCTACGGTCGAAGAGCAGCAGCTCGCGATTCCAAAGCGCTTGCGGCAAAACCTGAACTACGCCGACCGGGCGCTGCGGAAACAAGCATCGGACGTGACGTACCGAATCGCCGACCAAGACAGCCTTGCGGGCGACATCGATGCCTGCATTCGCTTACACCAAGATAGGTGGCGTCGCCGCTGGATGCCCGGGCTATTTGCAGGAAATGCGCATAAAGAGTGGTTCTCGGATGTATCACAGCGACTCCTGAATGCGGGGCTTCTGCGGCTTCATACGCTTTCTGTGGATGACAAGGTCATCGCAGCCATTTACTGCATGACATCCGGTGGGACGACGATTTACTACCTCGGCGGCTTTGATCAGGAATACCACAAGTGGTCACCCGGGATGCTGGCGACGCGGGCGGCGATGCTGCATGCAGTGAGCGCTGACAAGGCGCACACCTTTGACTTTTTACGCGGAAATGAGCCCTACAAGTACCGCTGGGGAGCCATCGACCGCTTGAACACGCGTCTGCTGCTTGCACGGGGTCCGTATGGAATGGCCATCTGCGGGATAGAACGGCAGCGCTTTGCCCTCGAGCTCAAACTTAAAGACAAGATGCACAACCTCCACGCTGGGAAGTCCACGCATGCCCGCCCCGAGGCCGTTTCGGATAAGATGAATCCATGAAGCGGCGCTCTGGTGGAGGAGCCGGCGGCTCCGTGCTGCTGGGCATTGTAATCGTAATCACTGGAGTTCACGCTTTTTTGACGTGGCAGCTCCTACAGCGGGTTGTTCATCTTGAACAACAGCTGGGTATCCGGTCATCCACGATTATCCCCGGAGTTCGCATCCCGTCCATACGCAAGCCTGAGCTCCCGCGCATCGGCGTCGCCGACTGGCAGGTTCAACTCGATACCGCAACGGCACATGTTGAGCGTGCACGGATTGCCGTCACAAAAGGGAACATGGGCATTGCCCAGGATGAATCCTCAAAAGCGCTGGATGCATTGACACGGATTAGCCGGACGCCAGCGGTAGACCCAGAATCCGTTGCAGCTATCCGCAAGCAGCTAACGGGCATCGAAAATCAAATTCGGGGTGGCGCAACCGCTCCCCCTGCATCGAAGGGAACATCAAAGTGATCCAACATTCGAAAGTACTTGTTGTAAGCTTGTTCGCCGTGGTTTTGTTGACATCGACGGGATGCCGCAGGGTCAAAAACATTTACTCCCGCACGGATGAAATCCGAATGGGCGAGCAGTTTGTCACCGAGTTCAACAAGAGCAAAGAAGGTGCGCTGGTGGTGCGCTCGGGTCCTATGCTGATGCGCCTCCAGCGTGTTGCACTCCCGATTATCGATGCTGCACGCAAGGACTGGGATGTCCCCTATACTCTTACGCTCATCAAAGATAGTGAAATTAATGCATTCGCGGTTCCCGGTGGGCCGGTTTATGTCAATACGGGACTGATGCAGCTTGCATCCACCGATGATGAGCTTGCCAGTGTTCTGGCCCATGAGGTCAGTCATATTGTGAAGCGCCATTCGGCGCAGCAGCTTTCGGATGCCGCCGTCAAGCAAGGCGTCGCGGGTATACTGTTTGGCCGCTCAAACGCCGATGTCCGCTCCGTTGTTGGCCTAACGCTGAGTCTCAAAGACCGGGAGTTTAGTCGTGGGGATGAGTCCCAATCCGATGAGTACGGTTTCAAGTATCTTGTCGCGGCAGGATATAACGTACGCGGTATGGCGTCAATGTTTACAAAAATGCAGGATTCAGCAACGAAATCAAACGAAAAACTTGCATTCCTGAGCACCCACCCTCTGACACGAAAGCGCATCGAAGCAGCCGAAAAACGCGCCGAATCCTATGAAAATGGCACGTGGAAGTCGCCTAAGTGAGGTGCACTGCAGTCATCCCGGCCTATAACGAGAGCACCCGAATTCTGGGAGTGCTCAATATTTTGGTACAGGCGGGGAATGTCAGCGAGATTATCGTTGTCAATGATGCATCATCGGATGACACAGCAAACGTCGCGCGGCAGTACGCAAAGACAACTCCAAAGCAGCTGCGTGTCTTTGATATGCCAACCAATGCCGGAAAAGGCGCGGCGATGCACCGCGGAGCGAGTGAGACGGATGCCGAAGTTGTGCTCTTTCTGGATGCCGATCTTGTGGGTCTGAGCGTCGAAATGGTACAGAACATGACCACTGGCGTCCTCGCTGGCGAGGCGGACATGACGCTCGGCGTGTTCCGCGGTGGCCAGTTCTGGACGACGCTCGCACAGATTCTCGTTCCCAATATCAGTGGACAGCGCTGCATTCTGCGCCGCCTCTTTCTTGATGTCCCCAATGTGGCAAACGCGCGCTACGGCGTCGAGCTTGCTATCACAAACCATGTGCTCGCGACAGGCGTGCCATGTTCAACCGTAATTCTTCGGGATGTCAGCCACCCTACTAAGGAACTAAAGCTCGGCATCATCAGAGGAACCATCGCCCGCATGAATATGTACATCCAAATGGTGCCGTACATGATAAAGCGGGTCTCTTCTCGGCGTAAAAGATAGATACAGGAGTCAGTGATGAGCCTCAGGGAAGCACAACGTGGATTGGGGGCGTTACTGGAAATAGATGTCCAGATCGACCGACGTAGACAACAAATAGCTGCATTGGATCCGGGTACCACCCTCGCATCCAGCTATCGCGTTAGCAAGCCAGAAGCAGACAAACTCCGTGCGGAGGCCAATGCCCTTTCCGCAGCACAAAAGGATGCCGAGCTTGCCCTCGCAAGCGTAGAAGAAAAGATTAAGTCAACATCGGACAAGCTCTACTCAGGCAAAGTCACCAGCCCGCGTGAGCTCGAAGACCTCCAGGCTGGCATCGATGCTCTTGGACGCCAAAAAGAAACCCTCGAGGAAGAGCTGCTGCTCCAATTGGAAGCTACCGCGGTTGCGGAAAAGGCTGCGAAATCGGCGGAAATCGGTGTGGCCAAAATTGCGCGTGCTTACCGTACATTGAAAGACACGAACACCAAGCGTGAAGCTGAGTTGCTTGCTGAAATCAAGGCGCTTGAGCCAAAGCGTAAGCCGTTGGTCACCGCCATCGGCGATAAGGTGCTTATCAAAAAATACGAGCTGATTCGTGAGCGCAAAGGTGGAGCCGGCGCTGCACATATGACATGGGACCGAACTTGTACGGCCTGCGGAGTGATGGTAAACGGTACGACCGTGAATGCTGTCACCGATGGCTTGGTTTTGGCAACATGTGAGCACTGCAGCCGGATTCTTCTTCCGGGATAGGTGGCGGTGATGATTCCAGCGCAGGTGGATGTACTAATCGTCGGGGCGGGCTTTGGTGGTTCGCTCCTCGCGCAAATTCTGGCGAAATCCGGGAAACAAGTGGCCCTCGTCGAGCGTGGTTCGCATCCACGCTTCGCGATGGGCGAGAGTACATCCCCGCTGACCAACCTGCTGCTTGAGCAGTTTGCGCAAGCGTACGACCTGCCCCACCTTAACTACCTCGCGACATGGGGGGCTTGGAAGGCCCATATCCCGGATGTCGGTGTTGGGCTAAAGCGTGGCTTTACGTATTATGGTCACCCTGCGGATGGAGGCGGTGCGGATGTTCGAGGGCCGCTCGCCGTCGCGGCAAGCCCGGGGAACAGCTGTGCGGATACACACTGGCTTCGCTCCGATGTCGATGCCTGGCTATGCCAACAAGCGGTCGGGCTTGGTGTGCACTACGCTGAGCGGACATCGGTCATTGATGCCACACCTTGTGAAACTGGGCGCTGGCGCATCGTGATCCGATATGAAAATGGCGATGAAGCGACCATTAATGCCGGATTTCTCGTAGATGCCGGCGGACGGACAGCGGCGCTAGCGGGTCATGTCGGCGCAAAAGCTACCGCTTTTTCTGAATATCCGGACACGGTCGCGCTGTATTCCCACTTTGAAAATGTTGCATTGGCAGCCGATGTCCCAGAGCTTGGCGCGCCAGAGAACGCCCCCTACCCTGTGGATTGGTCGGCATTGCACCATGTTTTCCCCGGTGGGTGGATGTGGATGCTTCGCTTTGATGACAATCGTGTGAGCGCGGGCGTATCGGTTGAGCGCTGGCTCTCCGATGAAGTAAGCCTTTTGGAAGGTGGCGGCTGGGAGCGGTTACTTGCCCGAATGCCGGCTGTGCAAAAGCAATTTGCAGGGGCGACACGTGTCCTTCCGTGGATGCAAGCTGACCCGCTGCCCATTCGGCTTGACCGCGTTGCTGGCGTGAACGATGCAGCTCCATGGGCATTTCTGCCAAGTGCAGCGGCATTTATTGATCCGTTGTACTCAACGGGATTCTCGCTGACATTACTCGGGATTGAGCGTTTGGCACCCCTGATACTGAGCGGGACAGTCTCTGAAGTTGACCTTGCGGTGTATGAAGCGGCCGTGCAGCGCGATATCAGCTGTGTTGCTCGGTATATCAGCGCAAACTTTGCTGCGTTTTCGGATTTTGAGCGCTTCACGGATGTCTCCATGTTTTACTTTGCTGCGGCATCCTGGTCAGAAATTTGCCGGCGTATCGGGAAGCGGGAGCTCGCCCCGGGGATGCTTCTCTCTGGAGACACTGCATTTTGGGAGCGCTTTGATGCATATCTCGCGGGAGAGTGTACGGCGGCGGATGCGATTGCACCGTGGAATATCGCTGGGCTTGCGGATGTATCCAAGACTGGGATGTACCCTGCCAACCTCTCGGATGTGATTGCTGCAGCAGAGAAGCTGGGGCTCACGCAGGCTGAGATGGAAGCGATTATAAGTGATGCCGACTGGGCGCGCTGCGACTAGGAAAGCAGACCACGCCGGCGATATTCCATGGGTGAGATACCGACGCGCGCACGGAAGGTGCGGCTGAAGTACGCGTGGCTTGCAAACCCGGTGCGCATCGCAACTTCGCTGACAGTCAGACTTGCATTTGTGAGGAGAGACTCAGAGGCGCGGATACGGGCCTGCAGGAGATCCTCAATTGCAGAGACGCCATAGAAGCGTAGATAAAGCTCAGAGAAACGGCTAACACCGAGGTGGACTTCCCGGGCAAGGTTTGCGATGTCCCACGGGTGATCGAGATTCGCTAACATCCGCTGGCGTAAGCGGTCAAAGGCTGGCCGGTGCACCGCCTCGGCTGCTGACCAGGGCGTATCGGGCATATTGCACGCAGCCACCGTCCGAACGAGGAGTGAGAGGACTGCGATGCTTGCGAGCGATTTCCCCATATCATCCTTGCGGGCGAGGTCACGGGCTATCGTTTCGAAGTGTGGGCTAACGTAGGATGTTTCAATCGGCAGAAATGGCTCACCAATCGGGTGTCCCATGATTCTGCAAACATCGTCGATATCTGAACCCACGAGATGCAGCCAGTCATTGCACCAGGATCCGGAAACCGATGTGTACCAATGCGGCGTGCCAGGGGGAATGAGAATGACGGTTCCAGGGTGGACAGTGAACGTATCTGTGCCGATACGCACCTGCATGTGATCATGAAGCCGGACCCAAATCGTTTCGTGAAACCCATTTGGGCGATCCACAGCAAAACCATCCGATTCGCGTCTGCGCGCACCGAAGGCTCTGACTTCAATTTTTGGGACTAGTTCACTTATGCTCATCGTAGGATTCTGCAATGTTTTCGTTACAGCATACAATACAAATCACACCACTGCGGAATAATATGCAAAACGTATCAGGTTGCACGCTGCTGTGTAATCACCACCGGGAGCATCCATGTTTCGACAATCCACATTATTCGCATCCGCCATTTGTGTCAGCCTACTCGCCGTATCCAGTGTCAACGCACAGGATGTAACGGTAAACATCCAAGCCGACAAACCGGGTCACACTGTTAACAAAAACATGTATGGCATCTTCCTTGAGGAGATTAACCACGGCGTGGATGGTGGTCTCTACGGAGAAATGATTGCAAACCGGGCCTTTGAAGACAGCCGGCCTCCGGAAGGCTTCAAGAAGGTCGGTGATAAGTGGATTTCCGATGCCGGCTGGGACAGCGGCTTTAATGTCAAGGCTGGCACCGTCCCCCGCTGGGAGCTCGAGCTGCGCGGAGGCAAAGCAGAGTGGTGGGTTGTCCCGGCCACGGGTATCAACAAGAATTCGCCTTACCATCTGCGCGTCAATGTGACACAGCCAGCGGGCACGGGCAAGCCCACCGCCGTCCGCAACACGGGTTTCTGGGGCGTCGGCTTCCGAAAAGGCGCATCGTATAAAGTTGTTGCACATATCCGTTCGACCACCGGGGATGTCCGCAAAGTGCGTATCCTTGGCGATGACCGCTATGGCAATGCAGTAACATCAACGGTTTCTGGAACATCGGTTGGCAATGGCTGGACCCGCATCGAAGGAACCATCACCGCAAAGA
This sequence comes from uncultured Armatimonadota bacterium, assembly GCA_903881535.1. Lineage (GTDB taxonomy): Bacteria > Armatimonadota > Armatimonadia > Armatimonadales > Armatimonadaceae > CAIRTT01. The sequence continues at coordinate 2,145 of CAIRTT010000414.1, read as the reverse complement.
AGACCATTGACAATGCTCTGTTGACGCTTGAACTGCCAATCAAGGGCACGATTGACATCGATTATGTCAGCTGCTTCCCGGTCAAAACGTGGAATAACCGCCCCAATGGCCTGCGTAGCGACATCGCCAAAATGATTGCCGACATGAAGCCCGCCTTTGTGCGCTTCCCCGGCGGCTGCGTTGTCGAAGGTGGCTCGCCGGAGATGGCCTATCAGTGGAAGGATGGCATCGGGCCGGTTGAGGAGCGGTACGAGCGCTGGAATGCTTGGAACTACCGACGAACGCATGGCATGGGGGCACTTGAGTACCTCCAATTCTGCGAGGACCTCAAAGCACAGCCAATGTGGGTTGGGTTTGCAGGCCAAACGTGCATCTACCGCAATCCACAGCATGTTCCCCTTTCGAGCATGAGCTGGGTCATCGATGACAATATCGACTTCCTGCAATATGCGATTGGGGATCCGACATCCGAGTGGGGCAGCAAGCGTGCAGAAGCCGGACATGCCGCTCCATTTGCAAATCCGCTGGTTGAGATTGGCAATGAAAATGTCGGTCCTGAGTACGAGACCCGCTACAAAATGGTCTATGCACAGGTCCATAAGCTGTTCCCAAGCCTCACGACCATTGCGGACTACAACATCCCGAATGCTGAGTTTGACCTCATCGATGAGCACTATTACAACTCGCCGAGTTGGTTCTTCGGCCAGTTCAACTTCTACGACAATTACGACCGTAAGCAGAAGCCGGTTTATGTTGGCGAGGTGGCGGTCACGACGCCTGAAGGCGGTCCGGAGAAGGGCAATATGGTCGCGGCGCTGAGCGAAGGCGTGTTCCTGATGGGCTGTGAGAACAACGCCGATGTCGTGAAGATGGTCTCGTATGCGCCGCTGCTCGCCAATGTAAATGGCAAGTCGGGCTGGCACGGGATGATTCTCTTTGACAGTCTCCGCACAGCTGGTACGGTTTCTTACCATCTGTGGAAGCTGTTCCATACGAACCGTCCGGATGTCACAATCCCGACAGCAGTCAAGAGTGCAACCGCTGGCCGCAAGACATTCGATGGCAAAATCGGCGTTGGCACGTGGCTGACGAGCAGTGAATACAAAGACATCTCTGTCACAGCGGGTGGCAAGACGGTTTATGACTCGAATACGAATGGCTTCCCCGGCGCGAAGACCGAAGGTGGCATTTGGCAAACTTTCGGCAACGTCGCGAAGCAGGTTGGCAAGGAGACCGGAACGTACACATTTGGGGATGCTAGCTGGTCTGAGTACACGCTTAAGCTCAAAGCCCGCAAGATCTCGGGCGATGAAGGCTTTCTCATTGTCTTTGGAGATAAAACCGGTCAGCGTTATTGGTGGAATATGGGCGGCTGGGGTAACCGCGAGCACGGCATCGAGCGTAACCGTGCGCCGGTTGGTCAGCGTGTAGCTGGAAGCATCGAAACGGGACGCTGGTATGACATCGAAGTCAACGTCAGCGGAGGTATGATTGTGTGTAAGCTCGATGGCAAGGTCATCCACACGGTTCCTGTACCGGACACATCCGATGTCTACGCAAGCAGCGGCTATGATACATCGAAGAAGGAAGTCGTGATCAAGCTGGTCAATTCCACGAGTGCGACGAAGGCATTTGGTGTTTCGATGTCCGGGTTATCGGGCATCGGCAACAAGGCGACGCTGACGATTATCCGCGCGGATGACCCGCAGGCGAACAACTCGCTGCTTGAGCCAAACAAGGTCGTGCCAGCTGTTTCCAAGATTGCGTGGCCACCGGCAAACGGCAAGGTCACGCTTGGAAGTAATGCCCTTGCGATCATCCGGTTCAAGGCTAACCAGCCCAAGTGAGTCATACCCACATATGGATTACGCCACCCGGAATTCAAGTCACGGGTGGTCCGTGGTTGGAAGCGCAGGAGATTACGGCAAAGCGCATCGTGGCCTATCGCCCGGATGACCTCTTGTATGCGTTTCGCCAAACGGCGGGGCTCGCCCCCGCTGGAATGCCTCCAAAAGGCTGGGAAGCTCCCACATCGGAGCTGCGCGGACACTTCACCGGCCACTACCTGAGCGCTGCGGCACGCGCCATCCGCTGCGGCTTTGTAGAACTCACCCCGAACATCGAGCGTGTTGTGACCGGCCTCCG
>CAIRTT010000413.1 GCA_903881535.1 uncultured Armatimonadota bacterium | reverse complement strand
CGGGTCTTCAACGGTGATGATGTTCTTAGCCTGCTCATTGTTGACCTTATTGATCATCGCCGCGAGTGTCGTTGACTTTCCAGATCCAGTTGGTCCGGTAACGAGCACGAGTCCCGAGCGGTTCTTAGTCATTTCTCCAACGGCTGGAGGCATTCCAAGCATGTCCAGCGTGTAAATTTTCAGCGGTACGAGACGTAAAACCATGCCGACTGAATTACGCTGCTTGTGGATGTTAACCCGTACACGTGTTATGTCTGGGATTTCAATCGCAAGGTCAAGCTCCGGATAATGCTCAAATTGCATAATCTGCTCATGTGACATTACTGAATATGCCATCCGGCGGGTATCTTCTGGAGACAACATCGGGTTGTCATCCACAGCAGCAATGCGTCCATGAAGACGCCAGTTAGGTGGTGCACCGGCTTTGATAAAAATATCTGATGCTTTTCGCTCTGCAGCTAATCGAATCAAATCATGAACAGTCAACATGACGCTTGGTTTCAACCTTCCGAATTTATCTACCAACATTTCGTTTGACGATAACCGTAACCGCCAAACCACCCGCAACGGCGACTCCAACAATCAACAAAAGAATCCCATAAGACGGTTTTCTGTTCGTTTTTGTTCGAACAACAACAGCCTCCCGATCAGGAATCGAAAAGTCTGCAACAGGGCGCTTTCGAATATTCGCCACAAAGGTAAAGGCTCCCTGCTGGCCATAGACATCAAGCGTGAGATTCTCGTTCTCAAAATGCCTTGCTTTGGAATATACAAACGCTAGTTCGACCAGAAACGTTACTTGAACGCGGTCGAACTGCTGCAGAGCAACAATCAGTTTTTCTGGAAAGAACGCGCCAGCAGGTCTACCTACAAGGTCTGATTTTGATTCAAACGTCGCCGATGTCATCAGCGGTTCTTTTTCGACTTTGACGCCTGGCTCGTGTTCAAGGCGGCTGGTTTCGATTGTAAGACCTGATACCGACGATGCGGATAGTTTGGCAAATGTGTCCACTAAGCCACGGACCTGCTTGGCATCTACCTTTTTCGGAAATACAAAAGCAACCGTGTATCCCCTGGAACCTGGCCCAACCATCACCTGAACATCAGGCATGCCCTTCGGGAGTGACTCACCGGGTGTTGCGACGGAAGTATTATCTGTACTGGGTTGCCCAGTTTGAGCGAGCACAGGCCGCCCAAAAACTAAACCAGCAAGAAAAAATGTCGTGGCTATCAGAGACTGGACTTTAGGAAGGTTCACGCGTCAATGCCACCTTTTTGAACATATCCAGCGCCAGAAGCCGCTGAACACCATGGTCAACAATAGGATTTGGGTAGTCGCGACCAAGCTGAAATCCTAGCCACGTCGTTTCACTATACGACATCAGCCATGGAGCATGAATGAATTTGTCAGGAACATTTTGCAGCTCAGGAAGCCATTCGCGTACAAACGTTCCTGCTGGATCGAATTTCATCCCCTGCGCAACAGGGTTGAAGACACGAAACCACGGCTGAGCATCCGTACCAGTGCTTGCAGCCCACTGCCATCCTCCAACATTGCTTGCAATATCTCCATCCAATAACTGACTTCGGAAGTAGTTTTCCCCGATACGCCAATCGACAAGTAGGTCCTTCGTAAGAAAGGAAGCGACAATCATTCGCAAACGATTGTGCATCCATCCAGTTGTGTTTAGCTGCCGCATCGCCGCATCGACAATCGGATAACCGGTCTTCCCTTCCATCCAAGCACTCACAAAATCTGGATCATTCTGCCAAGGAATAGCATTCCAATGGCGTTGAAAACACCCATTGACTGAATCTGGACGATGATACATAACCTGAGCGTAAAAGTCGCGCCAAATAAGCTCGGATACGTACGTAGCTGCCCCATCCCCTTCAACATTTAACGCCGTGTAAAGCAGTCTACGTGGCGACACCACACCGAAATGCAAGTGTGGAGAGAGGCGCGATGTGCCTTTTACAGCCGGAAAGTTTCGCTGCTCGTCGTACTGTTGAATATTATTTTCACAGAAGTCATTGAAGTGGTCATATGCCGATGACGTTTGTAATGCACAAAACATCCCTGAACCCTCAGGAGACTTAGGCTCAACCGAAGGTTCAGCGACATCCAGCCAGCGCACTTCAGTTGGAGCAGCACTCGACTGTTCAGGCAATGATGCCAAGCATCGCTTCTTGTAAGGCGTAAAAACTGAGTATGGCTTCCCCGTTCCCGTCACAAAAGCATCAGGAGCATAAAGATATTGGTCTGTACACGCGTGGACCGTAACCCCTAACCGCTCTGCCTCATGACACACTGTGGAATCACGTTTTCTGCCTTCTGG
>CAIRTT010000412.1 GCA_903881535.1 uncultured Armatimonadota bacterium | reverse complement strand
GGTTTCATTACGACGATTATTATCATCCTGGAATGTAACTATGTTTGCCGAATTGCCGAGTGCGGAATAATCAGACCCTGTAAATGAGCCGTTACCTCGATTTTTCCACCACTGGCGAACAATCTGATGTCGCCGAACGTTGTAGACACACCCTGCAGCGCATCGGTAAAGTGCAAGATTTTGATGTCTCTGGACGCCTTACGGGAACCGTCCCAATTGAGGGCTGGGTGGCACGAGTCATCATCACCTGGAAGCCTGGTCGAAAGCCAGGCACCATCAAGGTTGAGCTGGAAGCGAACTCAGATGACAAGGTAAATCGGGCCGCTGATGCCGCGATGTACAAGTTCATTAGCGCCTATAAAGGCAACCTAAAATCGAACTGGCTGGCGAGGCTGATTCTGATAGGAATACTTGTTCTTATCGGTAGCGTAATACTTGCTCTAAAATCCGCATCGGTTTTCTAATTCCCACCGTACAATTGGGGCATGGACGCAACTGAATTCGATGCAGATGAAACAGCGCTAGAGCGATTCGCCAGACTGTACATGACTCCGGAAGAGACCATCAAGCACTGGGATGTCTGGATGAGTACGCAAACCGAAACCACACAGGCGGTGATGGCCAAAATGGTTGCGACCGTCGCAGAAGAACATGACATCACGGATGATGAAGCAAAGCAGTATTTGTGCGTGCAAAAGGTCATCGAAGATGTCGGCGTGGGCTGGGTAGAAAGCTGGCTGGATGCTTACGATAAAGAGCAGTTCATGGCCAACCGTACGCTGAAGCCGATGAGCATCTCCCGAAAGCGGAAGTAGCTCCTAGCTCAAAGTTCCAATGCCGGTTGTGAAACCGGCAACCTTCCACTGAGCAAAGCCGGCTTGTGTTTAGCCCAAAGTTTTGCTTGCGGGTTTGGCATTGGGAATGTGTCGATGCTCGAGAGACTTCTCCAATTCTGTGGGTCAGCTTCGAACTCGGTGACATTGACGATGTACGCAATAAGCTCGACGTTGTAAATCGTTACTGCGTGGCGAATGCGTCCCAGTTCGACCACTTGCTGGATATCACTGCCGAACATATCGGTTGCCAGCCGGGTCACAGCTTCGATCGCTGACTCTCCATCCATTACAGACATTCTCGGGAAGCTATAAAGGCCACCCCACAGGCCATCTTGTGGGAGCTGATGGGTGTACGTTTTTCCATCACATAGTGCGATGACTAGGACATCCGTGCGGCGAATCGCTTTTGGTTTGTCGATAGGTAATGGGTACAGCTCTGGCGTGCCGCTAGCTTTGGCTATGCAATCATTCCCAATTGGGCAGCCTTCACACGATGGGCTCTTTGGCGTACACAAGGTTGCCCCCAGCTCCATCATCGCCTGGTTGAAGTCCCCTGGCCTCGCTTCGTCAAGATTAGCATCCGCGATGGTTTGTAACCGCACTTGTACCGCAGGCAGCTTGGGGTTGTCCTCAATGCCTTCATGGCGACATAGAACCCTGATGACGTTGGCATCGACGACGGCACGGTGGGCATCCATGCTAATCGATGAAACCGCCGCTGCCGTATACGGACCGACTCCCGGGAGTGCCAGAAGGTGATCATAGGATGTTGGGAACACGCCACCGTGTTTGCTTAGCACGACTGCTGCCGCTTTGTGCATATTCCGTGCACGCGCATAGTAGCCTAGACCTTGCCAGTGCATCAGCACATCATCGAGAGGCGCTTCCGCAAGTGATGCAACCTTTGGAAACCGCTCCATCCACCGCAGCCAATACGGCGTTGCTGTAACCACTTGTGTCTGCTGCAGCATCATTTCCGAAACCCAGATTGCGTATGGGTCTTTCGTCAACCGCCACGGCATTGCGCGTTGGTTGACATCAAACCAGTTCAGAAGGGCTTGCTTGGAGGAGGGAGTCACGGCAAACAGTGTGGCATAAAAAACACCCCGATGAAAGCCATCGGGGTGTCAGAATGCGCAATCGCGTAGATACAAGCCGTTTAGTGAGCGAGCTTGACTTCCTCACCTTCCGTAACCTTAGGCTCCTTGAAGAACAGCTGGAAGCCGATTGCGGAAAGGAGTGTCAGGACCGCTGGGACGATGAAGATCATCGGCCAGTTGACGACCTTCACATCGTTTACGACGGTGGTAAAGCCATCCTGCAGCTTTCCGGAGAGGATGGAGCCGAGGTAGTTTCCAACACCAAGCGTTACCAGTGTAAACATCGATTGTGCGGAACCACGGATATCCTTTGGTGCGACACGGTCGATGTAGAAGTAGCTCGTAACGAAGACGAAGGCGAAGCCGATTCCATGGAGGGTAAGGGATGCAATCACAGGGATTACAAGCTTCGTCGCAAAGATGAAGTAGCGCAGTGCCCATGCAAGCGTTCCAACAACCATCGTCGTCCGCATCCCGAACTTTTTGAGGCAGATGGGCAGCAAAATTGCTAGCGCAACGATCTCTGCTAGTTGGCTACTTGCTTTGAACGGTGCAATCTGCTCTTCTGGTATGCCAAGGCTTCCCAGAAATTGACCAGAAAGTGTATAGAAAAATTGGAATTCAGCCGATGCGATAAGCGAGATGATTATGAATGCAGTGAAACCAGGAACTGTCTTAAAAAGCTTAAACGCCCTAAGGAATGCCCATGGATCCGGAGCATCGGTCTTTGGTGGGGTATGTGGTACTAGGAATGATGTAACTGCCCAGAGGACAGCAGCACCAGCCCCGATTGTCATTTCCGAGACGGGAACGCCCTTTAAGTTGACTTTCGCCCACGACACAACAAATGCCACTACTACCCACGCGATTGTTCCCATAGTTCTCATCGCTGAGAATGCACTGTTCGAGTCCTTCGCACTGACGAGTTTGAACGCCGTTACGGTCGTTAACACCGATAAAACAGCAAAGAAGATGCTCGTCAGTTCGACCGTAGCAAAAGCTGCAAGCTTCCACATGAACTGGTTCGCACCGAACATGACAATACCTATCACCACACCTGCTACCGTATATGGTATCTTAGCTGTTTGACTGACGGATTTAGGATCTTTATCTTCTTGCTCCAGGTGGTAAAGACACATGGAGTTTCCAATACCGATGGTTGGTGCAAATGCGATCGACCAGACGACCAGCCAGAGGCCGAGGCCGCTGACGGGAATCAAGCCACCAATCATGTCGCCAACCTGTGTCTGACTGGACATCATGTAGGCGGAACCCGC
>CAIRTT010000411.1 GCA_903881535.1 uncultured Armatimonadota bacterium | reverse complement strand
ATTGTTTTTTCCGGGGTGCGCACCTCAGTGTTTATGATGCCGAAACACAGCAAGCCATCACATCGCTTGCCGGTGTTGTTAATGTTGATGCGGCATCAACGGTCTGGAGTCAGGCGCTTAGCTGTCCTTATGCAGGGGATCCAGTTTGGTTTCACGGTGATTTCGCGCCTGGGAACCTCCTAATGACAGATGTGCAGCTCAGTGCGGTGATTGACTTTGGCTGTTGTGGCGTTGGTGACCCAGCTTGTGATCTGGCATTTGCTTGGACGGATCTTGATACAGATGCCCGTCAATGCTTTCTAGGTGAGGTTGGTTCAGATGCCAATATGACATCGCGGGCCCTGGGATGGGCACTTTGGAAAGCACTGATCACCGCCGTTGATTGTGTTGATAGAGATGCTCAAAGCTGGCACAGGTCGATCAAAACCATCCGCAACATCCTTCAGGTAGCGTAGGAATAAACCCTGGCAATCAGAACGGTGGGGCGTAGTACGCATCCGGGAACTTTATGTACACCCGCTTTGGTACAATCGGGGTATCCGCAAGGATGACAAATTCCGGGAATCAAAAACGAATAGCATGTTTAGTCGTCTGATCAATCTCATTAAGTCGTGGTTTGGATTCGGGCTGGACAAGCTCGAAAACCCAGATATTCTGCTCGACCAGGCCAAGCGTGAAATGCACGAGATGCATTCGCGTAACCGTGAGCGTGCAGTTGCTGCCATCACGCAAAAGAACAACCTTCAGTCCATGGTGGATGAGCTTGAGAAGCAAATCAGCAACCTGCAAGCCAAGGCTGAGTTTGCCCTTAAGAAGGGTGAGCGCGACCTCGCGATGCAGCTGCTGACCGAAAAGCAGACAATCGAGTCATCCCTTGGTTCAACGAAGGATGCTCTGACAAATGCGATCGAGACATCCGAGCAGGTCAAAGAGCACATCAAGCGCGAAGAGGAAATGATTCGCCGCAAGACGGTTGAGGCGCTGCAGCTCAAGGCGCAGTGGAAGTCGGCTCAAATCCAGAACGAAATGGAAAAGGCTCTCGGTGCCATGGGGCAGTTCGAGCAAGCTGAAACCTCATTTGGACGTGCGAAAGAGAAGATTACTCAGACCCACCACGAATCCCGTGCCCGCGCAGAGCTGGGCAAGGGCCGTGTTGAAACCCGCCTCGCCGGCCTCGAAGACATCGAGCGCAGTGCCGCAGCCGAAGCCGAGCTCGCAGAGCTTGAGCTCAAACTCGGCCTTTCCAGCGCACCGCTGCCACAACAAACGGCTACTGCATCGGTGCAAACGGATGTCGAGCGTCAGCTGGCTGAGCTGGAAGCAAAGCTAGGAACGGGCGGTGGTTCCGGGTCCACATCAGGTAGTAACTAGCCTATGTGCCGGATGCTCGCGGTAATCGGCAGCCCTGGTACCGCAGAGCTGGACCCTTACACTCACCTCGTTGCAGCCCAGCATTCGCTTCGCTCACAATGTGAGCGTGCGTTTGTGCCTCCGGGAAGCGATCCGGGTCACAAGGATGCCTGGGGGGTTGGCTGGTTCGACTCCGATGGCCGTGTTTCTCTAATCCGCGAAACCGGTGCCGCAAGTGATTCGCCTTACTACGTGTTCGCATCCCAGGTCAGCGGCCGTGATCATGCTGGTTCCGGTCCAGCCAATGTGCTGATCGGACATCTTCGAAAAGCCGTCTCAGGGGCCGTCATTAGTGAGAATGCGCATCCCTTCCGAGTCACTACCCCCGAAGGCGTCAGCCTGCTTATCTGTCACAATGGCCATGTCCGTGACAGTGCGCTCGACTCGCTGCGCAGCGATCTCCTCGATGCTGGTTTGCAGGGCGCATCCACACGTGACTGTGACTCCGCGGTCCTTGCTGAGTGGCTAGCGCTTCAGGTTGGGGATGCCCGTGAGGCCGATACCATTGCGGCGGCGCTCGCTGCGGCATTTGATGATTTGCTTGCGCGTGCGCACGCAACGGATGTTCCTTACGAAGCGTACACAGGCCTGAATGTGATGGTTGCCAGTCCCTTTGGCCTTGGCGTTTTGCGCTGGTTTAGCCGCTGGGCAGATTACTACACGCTGTGGGAGTATCGCTCCGATGATGGTTTCCTGATCACAAGTGAGCCGACGCATTTGACCGATCGTTTCCGCCTGATTCAACCGGGCAATTTCCGCTGGTACACTCCGGATGGTGCACTTGCATCATCGGTGTTGCTTACCAATGCGCAGCTACAGATTGAACCAGAGGTGGATGCTTGAGTATTCCTGATCGATTGTTTAACTTGGGAAAGGCGTACGCAAATTCTGCCAAGGAACGCATCGAGGATGCGCTTGCTGAACGTGAGTTAGATGCAAGTACAAGTCCTGGCCGGCAAAGTGGCGAATCTGAAGCAGATGCGCTCCTACGGCGGGCGCAGGAAAAGATCAACGCATCCCGTGCACGCGCACGTGGTGAATTAGATGGTAGTTCCGCCACAGAGACCCATGTCGCTCCCAGTGTTGTCCAGTCTAAGACGGTAGTTAGCGGGATATGGACAGCGGATGAGCGTGCTGCATTCCAAACACTCGGTATTCCTCCGGTTGAGGATTTGTCGAAGGTGCAGGCGACATATCAACAGCTTGCCGGGCGCGCGGACAGCCGCCGTTTCCCGGATGGCAGTATGGAGCAGCAAGCAGCCGCACAAATTCTGGAACGCATTAACAATGCTTATGACACGATTCGCCGCAAGCTTGACCCGACAGAGAACCGATTTGGGAAGCTTGAGCTCGAATAGAGCGATCAACAACCTTGGATGCATGACAGTCGAAGCGCAGCGGTAGATCGACGGCGATGCAAAGAAAAATCCCCTTCAGAAAGTTAT